>JBEQAF010000057.1:0-10530 GCA_041640455.1 bacterium | reverse complement strand
CAAAAGGAATGTTTTTCATCTCCTTCTTACCAACCTTCTTTTCCACATCGTAATAGGAGGCAAAAATCTCCTCTACCTTCTCTCCTATCGCTGTAACAGATGCAGGCAGCTTATCCCAGTTACCGTTGACCTCTGCCCTTCTCTCAGGCTTTAATACTCCCTCAATATTGGAACCAAGAAATCCTGGAATCATTGGGGCTCTACCCATACATACCAGTTTTGTAAATGGCGCACCTAATGCGAGGGCTTTAAAAATATGATCCTCTCTTGCAAAACCTCCTGCAAAGGACATATCTACCACATCTTTTCCCTGAGTGGCCAGTATTGATGCATATTCATAGGCTTTTGAATGGAGTAGTATAGATGGGACACCCCATGTCTCCATCATATTCCATGGGCTCATTCCTGTTCCACCACCCGAACCGTCTATTGTTAACAGGTCAAGACCTGCATCAGATGCAAACTTGATTGCCATAGCAAGGGCTTCCATGCCGTAAGAACCGGTTTTTAAAGTAATCCTCTTAAAACCCAGTTTACGCAGTCTTTTGACTTCCTTTTCAAAGGCTTCCTGAACATCTGCTACTGTAGGTAGATCGGTATATCCAAGTCTGCTGTGTCTCGCAAAGGATCTAATTGCTTTATGCTTAAATGCTTCCTGAACTTCCGGGAGTGTTGGATCTGGATCAACCACATAACCTCTTTTCTTTAAAAATAATGCATACTCAAGGTCCGAAACCTGTATTTCACCACCTATATCCTTTGCACCCTGTCCCCATTTGAGCTCAATTATTACCTTATCACCATACTTATCCATTACATACTCAGCAACACCGTTTCTTGTATCTTCCACATTCATCTGGACAATAATGGCACCATATCCATCAAAATATTTAAGAAATGTTTCAATTCTTCTGTCAAGCTCTGGAGATTTTTTAACCTTACCATTTTCAAAAACAGCCTTTTTATCTACACCCACCACATTTTCACCCACAACAATAGGAAAGCCAACCAATGCCGCACCAGCAGCGAATGACTCCCAGTATCTTGCAGCAACAAATGTAGACCCGAGAGCTCCTGTCATAACAGGCAATCTTGACTTAGTTTTAACCTTTTTACCAAAGGCTGTCTCCAGCGAAACATTCGGAAATATGCAATCATCTGGTGAGCTTGAGAGCCCCTTCGGTAGTCCCTGTGAACCATAGCAGTATCCCTGAATTCTTAAGGCGTTATAGTTTACACCTATAGCAGTAGTATTGGCACTTCCAGCTGTCACATATCCAAAATCTCTCGGATACAAAAGCTTTCTTCCAACCAGACTTGAAAGCCAGGTCTCACATTTTCCAGCACAGTCTGCTCTACATAATGTGCATAAACCAGACTCGGCAGGATTGCCACGATTTGTGGTACCCAATACATCGTTAGTTTTGTTCCATTGAATCATCACTTTCCTCCTTGTTTTTTTTGTTTAAAATTAACCTAATTTTCTTTTAAAATCAATAACTTTTTTAATCTAACTTTTATGCAAAAATTAGCTTTTTGTAATAACTGGAACTCTGTTTTTTGGTATTTGCACAAAAAAAGTGCAGTTTTTGAAAAAAACTATTTTGAAATATTAATTATTTTCCCAGTATATTAAGAAGCTCCATTGCATCTTTTGCAAGTGCTGAATTGGGATATTTTATCAGAAACATCTCTATCTCTTTTTTTGCCTTTTCGTCCTCACCTTTTTCTATGCTGCCAACGGCTGACTTAAAGCTTTCAAGCTCCTCTTTTTTAACTGTATCCTTTCCAGACCAGTAGAGATCATCGGTCTTCTCATCATCCGCCCCCCTTACACCTCCAACAGCTGTTGTAACCTTAATATCGCTGACCTTAAAACTTGATAGCCTGTCTTTTATATTTTTTAACTTCTCATTTTTATCCTGTGCGTAAATATTTACCGGGATGCTTATTAAAATTAAAAATACTAAAAACTTTTTCATACAAACCTCCTAATGATCTTTTAAAAAGGGAAAGATCTTTTCAATCTTAGACCTGTATGTTTTGTACTCCCCTTCATTTTTTGTAACCTTTAGTAGTTTTAAAATGTTTAAAATTATAAAAGGGTTTTTTTCGTCAAGCTCTGACGCCTTTTTATAAAGTCGCAGGGCTTCCTTATAATTTTTCTTTATAAAATGAAGATTGGCTGTGTCATTTAAAAAAGAGGAACTAATGATATTTTTTTCAAGTAGATAAGATGAAAGCGCCAGGGCATCATCTAAGGCATCTTCTTTGTAAAGATAATATAAAACTGTTTCTGGCTCAACAAGATTTTGACTTACTAATTTTAGTATATATTCGTTTCTGTCTTTTGCAATCTCTGTTAGAGATGAGATTATAAAATTCTCAAAGCTCTGAGGAATGTCAATAGCCAGCCTTACCTCCAACAGGGTGGGTGGTTTGTACCTCTCCCAGGCTTTTCTAATTCTTACATATCTGAGATTATTCCCCTCATTTTCTTTTATGTTCCGCCAGCCTTTATGCCAGGCTTTATAAAAACTTTCTGTAAGCAAGGTCATCTCTACCGGTATCCAGATAGCATTGTCATAAATAATCGTGTTGTTTTCATTTAATCCAGATTTTACAAAATCATTTAGCTCAATCCCAGTATTAAACATAACAAGTATGTGCCCCGGATAATCAACCGCAGCAGTTTCAATGCCCAGACTCTCCATCAGAGATGAAAACAGCACAACCAGATCGTCACAGTCACCTGTTTTTCTCTTTAAAGTATCTCTGCCAAACTGAATATAATCAATCTCATTTGTCTTTTCAGAAAAAATATTATAGGGGCTTACAGGATCTCTTTGATAGCTTAACCCTATGGATCTTATGGCATCAAAGACAGCCATACCAGTAGTTATGTTGGTATTAATAATTTTCTGTTTAGTTCTTTTTACTATTGCCCTTGAGAGGTCTAAAATCACAGGATCCCTTACGGTAATAAATATGGCTATCTTTTCCTTATCATCCCATGTCAGGGCATGCTTTTCATATACAGTTACTGGGTGAGTTACCTGTATCTCCTTCTCCTCCCCAGCTCTGAAATATTTTGCTTTTATGTCTGCCTGAATGGTTGAGTTTTCGGTTAGATTTAGCAGATTAATATTGAATATACCCTCTATATCCACTATTTTTGTTTCCAATGGAGCTAATCTTTCAATAACCTTTTCAGTGGGAAAGTCCATATACTCTTTCATCATAACCGTTATTTTTAGCTTTTCGAACTCCCTCGAAGTATTGTTTGTAATAGATATTTTTAAAAATGCATTTTTTTCATACATCTTATAGTTGTTGGCAAAAATGGGGTTTGTCTCTTTTATTTTTATCTCTAAAGGCGGTAGATATCTTTCCGCATAGTGCATCTTTTTGAGACCCTTTCTTGTCTCATCGTTCATAAAGCTTTTTTCGAGAGATATCAACTCTCTTTCAAGAATTCCTACTATCTGATCAAAACTGTTTTTTAGGGATAGTTCCTTTCCATCTTCCTGATTCATATGATAAATGGTAGCGCCTTTGGATAGACTGAATAGAGGCTTTTTATAGTAGGGGTCAAAACCTGTAAGCTCAACAACTCCATTAAAGGTCTTCAGATTACCTCCAACAAGACTCTGACTAACCTTAACATTTTCCTGAATGAGAATGAGTACATCAAGCTGTTTGTCTTTTAACTGCTCATAATAGTTAGATGCGTCACATTTTCCTATGCCAAAATCATCAACTGGATAGTTAAGCGGTAAAAGCCTCTTTGTTAACAGTCTTTTCGTTAGCCCTATACCTGTACAATCCACAAGGGCAATTTTAATGTCCTTTTCCTTGCTGCCTAAAAATCCAGCATCTTTAAGATCAGCCTGAAGCTTATCTCTATCCAGATAAACCATATAGACAGATTCAAACATAATATTGGAGGTGCCAGTGTAGATTGGAAGTATAGCTGGCACATAACTGGAAAATCTGGGGAGTATCTTATCATTTATTATAGCTAACTGATCTCTACCAAGGTCGGGTATTAAAGACTCAACATAGATTTTCACCGCTCTCCACTGTCCCTTTGTCAGAGATATTTTCTCAATATCCTGTTTTTCATTTATCAGCGATTGTTTTACATCCACAAAGGTGACTATATATGGCGAACTCTTAATCTCTTTTCCGAGACTGATTGTCTTTGAAAGATAATCTTTGGTCTTAAGGTTTTTGTTCTGGTAAATGTTTAATGCCTCCTCAGTCTTTTTTAACTGTGACGCAAGATAAACAGCCAGATCAGCAAGATTATCATAATCATCTCTTGAGAGCTCCTCAAGCAATTTCAAAGAGTCATATGCCTCAATCATTCGCCCCTTTAATAAAGCCTCTGCCAGATCTCTTTTAAGATCATTGGCAACAGAACTTTTGATATCCGAAAAGCTTTTTCCGAATGGGACTACCAGCTTGATATTTAGATTTCCCTTTACCTTTTTTAAAAAATCCTGTTCTCCGCTTTCCAAAACCTCTATCTCATTAATGTTAACATTACCATCAGCATTAATGTAGTTTCTGCAGTTTGACAAAATTATTTTTTCAGCATTGACAGATACATTACTACTTAGATTAAGTGCCAGATTTGCCCTATCAACTTTTATTTCCTTTCCGCTTAATGTGGAGTTTGAGATATTAAAACCTATGGGAACCTGAAATACGTTAACTTTGTTGAGGTTAATCACAGACTGTCTGTCTGATTTTATAAATGTATTAAATCTTGATACCTCAGTGTTTGAAAAAGTAACTGAAGAGTTGGATACAGAGAAAAAGCTTCCTCCTTCCATTATTCCATAGTCAAGATAAAAGGCACCTTCACCTGCATCTTTTATTATTACCTCGTAGTTTTCTCCCTTGAAGGCGATTCTTGCATCTCTGGAGCCCTTTGCGACGATCTTTCCCATTGATACAAGCCTGCTCTCAGACCTGAACTCTAAAACTACCCCCTCCTCTATCTCAACAATCACATCTTTAAGAATATTGATCTCACCTTCTATAATATAGGGGCTTCCGGAACTAAAAAGTGTGGTATTCTGTCTTATCTCTTTTGGAAGAACTGTAGGTCCTTTTCTTACTGCTGTAATGGTTTTCTCTGTGAACTTACTGACATTTTTTGCCCTATCTCTTGCAGAAACTCTGTAAAAATATTTTTTTCCAAAGGCTATATTTTTATCATAAAATTCGGGAATGGAGGTGGCACCTATTTCCGCATAGTTGGGATTATCTATGTCTCCCCTCATTACTACAAAGTCTTTCAGATCCTCATCAGCAGACGGCTTCCAAGATAATATTAGACCATCTCCTGTAGATGAGATTTTTAAATCAGAAACGGGTTTGGGAGGTATGGTATCTACCGTTATGGCATGGGGCACTATGTAACTACTTTCTGTCTTTTCCTTTGGATTAAACAAAAAGGCAGTAATAATCTGATTGCTGAAATTGTCACCCTCTTTTACTACATATTTTCCGAGATATTCTCCCTGTCTGGACTCGGTAAGCTGGATAGCCTTTCTTTCGTTGCCAATATTAAAATAGGCATTCATCCCCTCCTGACCGCTCACTGATACAAGAATCTCATCCTGAGCCTTAAAGGGCCCATCTAAAGCGTTTGTGATAACGGAAAAAATCTGGGGAGGTTTTTTTATCTTAGCAACCTTCGGTTCAGGCATCTCCTTTGCCAGACTTCTACAAAGCTTGTCAGTGAGAGCTATCTTAACACTTTCTCTTAAAACAAGGGCGGATGTTACGGCAGTAGAAATGGCACCCCAGGGAGAGGTAGGCAGTCCACCTGATCTCTCTGTAACATAATCTTCTTTCTACCATATTAGCTCCTGAGTGGAAGTAAATACAAGACGCACTTTTAATCTTAATGTAAGACTGGCATATAAAGCTGCATAGATCTTTTCAATCCCAACTATCTGAATATATACAAGACCATCTACATCCAGCAGATCCCCAAGCTCTTTGGGGGAAAGCTCGTTCCATTTTTTGCCTTTTTCTTTTTCAATAAGATAAATTTTGCTGTCTATGTCTGTGAGCTTAACCAGATCATAATTTTTGTAACTTATATGATTAAAAAAGGTAGTTCTTATCTCATTTTTATCTTCCTCTTCACCCTCCCCGTATGCTGGTAAAACTGCAAGCTTCTGGGGCAGTTTCTTTTCCTTTTTAAATAATCCCGTACCAAGTTCAACAGCACTTTCTTTTATATCTTTGAGCTTTTCGAGAGGGTCAAAACAGTATCCAGGCGAGCATATTAGAAGAACAAAAAGAAAAAAGAAAAACCATCGCTTCATAAATAACTAAATCGCAGAGATGGCATCTAAGTATTTACTTATCTTTTCTTCAATGTTTACTATATTTTTTCCCTTTCTTTTTTTGAGAATTAAAGAATCGGTAAATCTTTCAATGGCTTCCTTAAGATTCCCTTCCCGTTCTAAGGCTTCTGCCTGCTTAAGCAGTTTCTCCTCGGGGTCTAAGAACAACATCTTTAGCTCACCTGTTATTTTTGCCACAGCATCTTCCTGAGCTTTTTTCATAATCTCGTTATCAGTCGGTAGCTGAGCCATCTTGAAGGGCACCTTAAAATCACCTATCTCCACACCCTCACTGGCTTCATCCTGAACATCCTTTTTAATATCCACAATGCTTGTGTGCATTATCTTGCCCTTTGCCGTATCTACAACCCTGTAGCTTACGTTTAGAATTCCAACCTTTTTGTAAAAACTAACCTTATATTTAATGTCTTCATAAACAGGCTTTTCGAGCATCTTGGGTGGTGATGGCGGAATTGGTTTATTCTCTGCCTGAAGTTTTTTTGCCAGCACAAGCCATTCATCGTATTCAGGGTTGGGGACAAACTCTGCTTTTGTTTTTACCCTAACCACTCTTGTCCCCTCCTGAACAGAAGAATCAATTTTATAATCCAGCACATCTCCGAGTAATAGATAATCAGCGCTGGATATCTGAAAAGCTAAAGAATCTTTCTGAGCCTGACCTTCCTGAGACTTTCCAGCAATGGTTAGCTCATATTCCCTTAACAGCACATCCATTGATTCTCGTTCTATAATCTTAAGATCCTGCTTAAGCTCATTATACAAAGACAACATTATATTTGATGTAAAAATGCTACCTGCTTCAGGGGCTGATTTTGGACTTTTAAACGGAATGACTGCAAGACTTTTGAGAGAACGGTTATAAATCTTCTCTTCCACTTTTCTGAGATTTTCCTTAATTTCTGGATAGGATGGTGATAACTGATTGATAAGTTTGTAATAGTTATATGCTACACCAAAACTACCCACATCTTCAGCCTTTTTTGCCTTCAGATAAAGACTGTCATAGTATTTCTGAAGCTCCTTTCGAGGCAGATTTACAGTCCTTCTTTTTTCAACACTTATAGTGTTAAGAATATCAAAGGCACTCTTAAAATTATCATAGGCTTGTTTGTAAAGCTCCTGCTCCATAAGCTCTATGGCAATCTGAAAATGGTATTCAATTAGATCTATCTTTGTCTGGTCATAAAGCTTTTTTGCCGCATCTTTCCCATCCTCATACTGCATTGCCTTTTCATAATAGATCAAAGCCTCTTCATATTTTCTTTTTCTTTTAGCATCGTCAGCCTTCTTAATATAATACTCTGCTGTATCTTTCTTCTGGGCATCATTATAGATATTTCTGATCTCCTTATAGTCTGGATTAATTTTATAAGCCGTATCAATATATGGTCTTGCAGTCCGCCAGTCATCCACCTCCACAGCCTTCAAAATTTTTGGATAAAGGTCAGCCAGCGCCTCTTCTTTGAATTTAGAAATAACTGAAGAAAACTCTTCACGGTTTAGAGATATGTTTTTATCCATCAGTTCAATGGCGTCTAAATATTTCTTGTTTGCCATGAGATTTTTTGATTTTTCCAGCACCTCTTTTCTCTTCTCCTCCGATAATCTTTTCTCATTATTAAGCTGGGAATTTAGAATATCAAACTCCCTTGATTTTATATTATATTCAGCCAGCTGTTCCGCATTCTTTAAAATATCTGCAAGAATTGGCAATGGAATAATAGTATTTTCAGATTTGGCTATGGATAGTTTCTGAGAAAGCTTACTTAGCTCAGTTTTAAAGAGCTTATTTCTTACCATGTCGTATTCTTTACAGAACTCTTTGTTGTCAGGAGCTTTCCTGCATAGCTCTTTTAAGATGGGATATGCTTCCTTGAGGTTATCTCTCTGAACCATGAGCATGGCATTATCAAAGCTCTGCTTTAATGGATCAGGCGCACAGGCTGACAACAACAATATTATTAGTAAAATTAAGAGCCTTTTCACAAATCCCTCCTTACAAAAATAAAACAAAGTGTTAATTATAATTTACTCTAAAGATATAAAATGTCAATAAGATAAATGGGTTAATATTTTTTAATTATGACTGTAATACTTATCTGTTTAAGGAGGATTTTAAAAGAATAGTAAGGTGAAATCTACCTGGCGCCCTTTTTAAGCTCTATGAGCACAAGCTTTATTACCGCCTTAAGAGTCTCAAAAACTCCTATACCTTTCGGGGCAATGGCTTCAAAGTCGGGCACGTTTGAGGGATTTAATGTCCTTCTAAGCTCTTCAATCGGAACAGCAGAAGGTAGATCTCTTTTGTTATACTGAACTACATAGGGGATTGAATCCAGATCATACCCATGCTCTCTGAGATTATCCTTCATATTTTCAAAGCTTTCTATATTGGCATCCATTCTTTCAGCCTGAGAATCCACAACAAAAACAATACCATCAACGCCTTTGAGAATCAGTTTACGACTTGCATCGTAAAAAATTTGACCTGGAACAGTATATAAATGAAATCTTGTTTTAAAACCCTTTATCTCACCTAAGGAGAGTGGAAGAAAGTCAAAAAACAACGTTCTTTCTGTCTCGGTTGCAAGAGATATCATCTTGCCCTTAGCTTCCGGATTTGTCTTTTCATATATAAACTGCAGATTTGTTGTTTTGCCACAAAGACCACAACCATAATAAACTATTTTGCAGTTAATCTCTCTTGCTGAATAGTTAATAAATGACATAATCTACCGTATCCTACCCCATATGAAGCTAAATATTAAACAGCTTATCAATATCTTCGTCTGTAATCTCTGCAAAAGGTGAATCTGAACTCTCAATCTGTTTTGCTTTTTTGAAAGCTCTTCAAAGACCAGAGCAAGCTCATCGGATGCCTTTTTAACTCTGAGCCTTATTAACCCCAAAGATGAGCGAGAATCAAAAATAACAACAAGAATTACTCTCTGTCCCACTATAGAGATATGGATATTATCTTTCTCACCTTCATGAAATATTATGGAAAACTCTTTTTCACCGATGAGCTTTGCCAGCCCGCCTGTGGCTGCGATGTTTCCAGCTGTAAGAGAAGCAAGAGAAGTGCTGTCAAAACCTTCCACATCCCCTGCCTGTGATATTAGTTGACCGTCTTTATCTACTAAAAAAACAGCCTTTGCATTTGATTCCTTAACAAGCTTATCGAGAAGAAAGCCTATCTTCTGAGCCTCCTCCTCGTACATTACCAGCTGGGAATAAGGCATTGTGAATTCCTCTTATTTTTTAACAAATATTACCAAAGACAGATTAAATATGCAATAGTTTATGCAAAGGTCTCAGCTTTTTTAAGAAGAATCTCCCATTCTCTATCAACATATTCCTGAATCTTTTCCAGTAGCCCTTCATATCTGGGGGAGAAAAGATGCTTGAATCTACCCTGTGTTTCAAGCCAGCTTTTAACAGGTATCTTCTGCTTGGGGATATAATTAACCTTCCATTTATAACCCTCATCAACCTCATAAAGTGGCCAGATACAGGTATCTACAGCCATCTTAGCCATTTCAACAGTTAGCTCGCTTGCATGTTGCCAGCCTCTCGGACAGGGAGCCAACACATTTATAAAAGATGGTCCTTCCTTTTCTATTGCCTTTCTAACCTTAATCATAAAATCCTTAGGGTTGCTAATGGAAGCCTGTGCAACATAATCAGGTCTGTGCTCTGCTATTATGGCGGTCAGGTCCTTTCTTGGCTGCAGCTTTCCTGGAAATGCCTTACCTGCCGGCGCTGTGGTGGTAGAAGCGCCAAAGGGAGTTGCAGAGCTTCTCTGAATTCCAGTGTTCATATAGGCTTCGTTGTTATAGCAGATATAAAGGATATTATGCCTTCTTTCCATGGCACCTGACAGCGCCTGGAAACCGATATCATAGGTGCCCCCATCCCCTCCAAGGGCTATAAATTTTATATCCTTATTAATTTTTCCCCTTTTTTTAAGAGATTTATACATAGCCTCTACACCAGATATAGTAGCTGCTGCATTCTCAAAGGCAGAGTGAATATAGCCTGTTTTCCAGCTCGAAAAGGGATATATGGTGGTAGAAACCTCTACACACCCTGTTGCATTGGATATAACTACAGGATAGGGATCAACTGCCATAAACAT
>JBEQAF010000056.1:0-14468 GCA_041640455.1 bacterium | reverse complement strand
TGTGATTATTATATTCGAATATCTGTCTGCAGGGAGCAGAAACTCAAGCTTTTTCAGCACCATGAGGTTTATCAACACAATAAGGGTGGTTACAATTGCAATAAGATACTCTCCCATACCCACTGCTACTCCAACGGCACTAACTACCCACAGAGTTGCTGCAGTGGTAAGCCCCCTTATGTAATTTCTATACTTTATTATTACACCTGCTCCTAAAAAACCAGTGCCTACTACAATTTGTGCAGCCATCCTTGAGGGATCAGATAAATTTTCAAAATTTTCATAGAATTTTAGGGAACAGATGGTAAAAAGGGCAGAGCCTAAACACACGATAAGCTGGGTTCTAAACCCTGCTTTCTGCCCCTGAATCTGCCTTTCCAATCCTATCAGACCACCTAAGGTGGAGGCAAGAAATAGTTTCTGTAAAGGTTCCAGAAACTCTATCTGCATAGCTCTCTCATCTTGTTGATTATAACTCCGTAATCTTTTTCTTTAAATATAGTGTTTCCAGAAACTATAATCTCTGCTCCCATGCCATATAGTTCCTGTATGTTGCTAAGATCAATGCCACCATCTACCTCTATCTGACATGCGGGATTGTACCTATCACAAAGATCTCTGCAATCTCTAATCTTTTTTATAACTGGTTTAAGCAGTTTCTGTCCTCCAAATCCAGGGTTTACGGTCATAATCAATATAAAATCTGCATATGAGACTATGTATTTAATATTCTCGAGAGAGGTTTGAGGGTTTAACGCAATACCTGCTTTAATGTTATATTTTTTAATCTCTTCTAAAACCCGCTGAACATGATTGGTTGCCTCAATATGTATGGATATCATGCTGGCACCTGCATCGGCAAAGGATTTAATAAAATTCTCAGGATTGGTTAGCATAAGATGCACATCCAGTGGTGTTTTTGCATATTTTTTAATTGCTTCTACCATGGGCGGTCCGAAGGTTATGTTTGGGACAAAATGCCCGTCCATAACATCCAGATGTAATATATCTGCCCCGGCATTCTCAATCTTCTCTATCTCTTCTTTGAGCCTTCCAAAATCGGCTGAAAGTAAGGACGGAGCAATCATCAGTTTATTTTTTTTCATACTTTAACCCCTTAAGGAAATCAATTAGATCTGTTATTTTACATAAATCTACCCTCGTGTCCACACAGGGACCATTGGGTCTCTCGTTTAAGACACCCACTACAGGTAGATTAACCGTATCTCTCAAGCCAGATATAAGGTCTCTTTCGCAGGCTGTGGCAATTATTATATCCGGTCTGATCTCCTTTACTATATTTCTTGCCATGGTGCCGCCCGTGGCTACCGAAAGTTTAACATTATACCTTTTTGACAACTCCATAAGATCTTTTATCTCGCATTTTCCACACATTCTGCATTTTATATCTTTGCCGGTTACCCTGTATTCACACTCAGAAAACTGCAAACAATGAGGCATTAAAAGAAGTAGTTTCTCCGGGCTTTTCTTAATGGAGTTTAGAACAATTCTGTTATTTATATCAATAAAAAATCTCTCAAGCGCATCTACCTTATTTTTAGCAAAGAGCTGAAAAAAGATTTTTAACAGGGGGTATATAAACAGCAAAAGAAGCTTTCTAAGCATCCTATCTCCCCAGGGTTTTGCCCAGAATATCCTTTTTCCCATTAAAAAACTCTCTGGCTGACAGGGCTTTTTTCCCCTCTTCTTTCAACTCCAGTACTTTTACAAGATTTTCTGAACTGCCCACCAGAAAAGCTTCTCCATCAAAACTGCCAACTTTACCCTCAGGGAATGAGCCTTCAACCACCCTGGTTTTAAGTATTAATATCCTCCTGCCATTCAAAAAGGTATATGCCCCGGGCCAGCTTTTCAGAGCTCTAACTTTGTTATGTATTTCAATAGCACTGCGAGACCAGTCTATCAGACCGTCTTCTTTTTTTAAAACTCTTGCATAGGTTGCCTGGCTATTATCTTGCTTGCGGGGAGCTACTTGACCATTTTCTATTTTTGTAAGCCCCTCTACAAGAAACGGTTTACCTTCTTCAATCATCTTCTCAAAAAGGGTATCGGAGCTATCCTCATCGGTTATTAGAATCTCTTTCTGAAATAGTATATCACCTGTATCAAGCCCTTCATCCATTTTCATAATGGTTATGCCCGATACATTATCACCTGCCATAACTGCCCACTGAACAGGCGCTGCACCTCTCCATCTGGGCAGCAGTGAAAAATGCAGATTTATGGAGCCTAAAGAAGGAGAATAAAGTAGCTCTTGGGGCAGAATCTTCCCATATGCAATAACTACGTAAATGTCACACTTAAAACTTTTAAGCTCATCAATTATGGCTTTTTCCCTGATCTTTTCAGGCTGAAAGACCTTTATATTATGCTGGATACCAAAAAGCTTTGCATCAGGTGGGGTTAGCTTTAAGCCTCTACCTGCAGGTTTGTCAGGGCTCGTGACTATGAAGCTGATTTTATGTTCCGTCTGGCTCAGCGCTTCTAAAAACTCTTTAACAAAGGGAGCGGAGCCAAAAAAACCAATATTTAGGCTCATAGACTCTTTTCCATAGTTTTTTTGAGTTTTTTAAGAAACAGCTCTCTTTTGAGCCTGCTTAAATGGTCTATGAATAATATGCCGTTTAGATGATCTATCTCATGCTGAAAGGCTCTTGAAAGAAGCTCCGTTGCCTCAATCTCTTTCTGGTTTCCATCTAAATCCATAAATCTAACTTTCACATAGCCAAATCTCTCAACGCTGGCTGAGTAGCCGGGAATACTTAAGCATCCCTCTTCATTTTTAACCTTTTCTTTACCTTCTATAATCTCAGGATTTATACAGATGATGGGATTAGGGTCTCCCTCAATCTGATCCACATCTATTACAATAAGCCTGATGGGGATCCCCACCTGAGTTGCCGCAAGTCCAACTCCTTTGTGGGCATACATGGTCTCAACCATGTCATAGGCAATTTTTTTAATGTTATCATCAATTTTTGTAATCTCCTTTGCCTTCTCTCTCAGTCTCGGATCCGGAATGGTCAAGATGGTTAGTAATGACATATATCCTCCTACTTTACAGCCTCCCTGAAAACCTCAATACCTGCCTTCCCTTCCAGAGGGCATACATATTCACAGATACCACAGCCAATGCAGAGCTTATCATCCACATAGGGCTCTAAAAGTATTATATCCTTTCCATTATAATCCTTTTCAGTTTTTTCTCTAATCTTAATTGCTTTATCCGGTACAGGACAGTGCTCTTCGCATACAATGCAGTTTTTTTTCTTTGCATAGGGGAGACAGTGATTTTTATCAAAATGCGCTATGCCTATGACCTTTTTTTTCTTGACCTCAACTGGAAGTTCGGGGATTGCCTTTGTGGGACATACCTGACCGCACAAGGTACAGTTATATTCGCAGTAACCTTTTCTTGGAATCAGAATGGGGGTATAAAGACTGTATAGTCCTCCTTCCATGAAGGCTGGATAAAGGGCATTTTTAAGACAGATTTTCATACACTCACCACAACGAACACATTTTTTAAGAAAATCTTTCTCATCCACTACCCCAGGGGGCCTTAAAAATTTAGTGTTTTGCTGACCTGCCTTAAATATTTTTGAGAAGAAGAATCCGCTCAGGGAAGAATAAATAAAAAGCCTTTTATCAAAACTAAAATTTTTTAACTGCCATTTAAATCCTGTGATTTTAAAACCAGCTCTTTTAAACTTACATTTTAGCCTACAATCCATGCACTGAATACAGTTTTCTTCATTCAGTATCTCTACATCAAAGGCTGTGGGGCATATATCTTTGCAATCTTTGCAATCCTTACAGAGCCTTAAGGGAACCCTTTTAAATACAGAAAACCTGCCAAAAAGTCCCAGCAGGGTACCCAGCGGGCAGAGGTTTTTGCACCAGTTTCTCTTCTCATATCTTTCTAAGAAGATTATGAAAATAAACATGAGGGCTGATAAAAACGCCAGCGGATAAAAGGTATCTCTGAAAGGCAAAAGATTCAGCTTTATAAAACTGTAGATCCCTTCAATGGTCTCCAGCTTCTCTCCCATCAGAGAATACAGATATCCCCATGAAGATTTGACTGTATATCCTAAGATGGGATAAAAAAGAAAGGTGAGAAATCTTATAAATATTGCGATGGGATCCAGAATACCTGCAAAGTTAATATTAAAAACTGACGCAAAAAGAAGTGTAAATAAAATATAGTATTTTAGCTTTCCCTTAAGAAAATTAAGCGGTGCTACTTTTTTTATTCTAATGGTTATAAAATCAAGAAAGGAGCCAAGAGGGCAGATCCATCCGCAAAAAAATCTGCCAAGAAATACAGTAGTGAGAATCATTAAATAGCCAGGCAGTAGCAGGATATTAAAAGAAAATGTTGAAAGAAAATGGCTTACTACAACCAGCAGATCGGCTCTAAAAAAACTATTGATGGCAAGATTTATCTCATCTTTCCCCCTGTAGTCGGTGACTATAAAAAGATAGATGAATATAACAAAAAATATCAGCTGGGATATTCTTGCCGGAGAAATTTTCATCTTAGACTTTTATCAATCTTGCTCTGGAAAGATTTATCTCCCCAAGCTTTCTCTCGTATGCTCTCATGGTGGTTTTTAGATCTTCAGGTTTTAGATTGAAAAAGGTTGTAGCAAGAGCATCGGATAATACAATATCAGTGGAGGCTATAACTCTGTTTAATACCTTCACATCCTTAACACCACCCCCCTGAGGTCCATTTCTTAAGAGTATCCTTGTAGCGTCAATAACATTAAGATGGGGTATCCTTGCAATATTAAGATCACATAAAGCATCTTCAATCTCTCGATGAATATAGCCTCTATTTCCACCCATAATCCCCATTATATTTTTTAACGCCAGAGTAAGCCCCGTTAACCCATGATGCTTGGCAACAGGCACATTTATATAAACATCGCAGTTTAAGGCTTCTTCATAAAGCTCCCAGTCTTTAATAAACAAGCCATTAATCTTAACTTTTCTGAATTTTTCGGTATCAAGATATTTAAGTTCAACACCTTTAATCTTTGACAAAACTTCACTCATTCCGCTGTTTACATAGCATCTTCTCGGATCATTGCAGGTTCTGTCAAATACTTTAACCTTTCTCGCACCAGCCTTAAGACATTCCTCTGCTATAGCTTTAACCACGAGAGGATGTGTATTTGCTGCCTCTTCAGGTTTTCTATCCCAGCCTATGTTAGGTTTAATAACTACCGTGTCTCCTTTTTTCACAAACTTTCCAATCCCACCTAATGCATCAAGACAGTTTTTAGTAATTTTTTCATAATCAGTCCCTTCAGCAAGGGCAATCTGACTTTTATTCTCTGCAAATAGGTCTTTCTTGAACGACAGGCTTGCTGCAACAAGTCCTGTAATTTTAAGGAAATCTCTTCTTTTCATATAAGACCCTTCTTTTTAAGAAAGTCTTTTATAGCATCCTTCATCCCTCTTTTATCGGCATCCTGTCTTATCTCTTCAAGCTGAACATTGTTAATTATACCATTTAGTTTTTCCAGGAGCTTGGGCAGGGCGGGAAATTTTTTCAGAGTATCTTTTCTGATTACGGGAACCAGAAAATCATCCTTTTCGACAACCGGTTTTAGCCAGACCAGATTGAACTTAACATTATAGGTTTCTTTTGCCTGTTCTCTTGATTTAACGCCAGCAGTTTCGAAGGCAGATTTTTCATCTAAGGTAAAGATGTCAATTTCTCCATTCTGACCAGCCTTTAAAACAGCTGACATATCTGGGTATTTTTTAAGCTTAACAGATGTGCCTGTTCTTTCTGTGATAAGTCTTGATAGGATATTTGCCATAAGCTCATCACTTCTGCCTGATAAATGACCGATATATATGGTCTTCCCTACACAGGCAAAGGAGATACCATTTAAAATCAGAAGGATAAAAATAACTATTAATAGCTTTTTTACTGACATCGATGCTCTCCTAATTTAACTTTTTTATTCAAAAATGGCTTAATTATTGCACTTGGCAGATTTTTGTCTTTACTTTTATCGTAAATCTTTTTTCTAATCTTTTGCTCCTCTGAAAACTCAAAGTAGTTATTAGAATATATTATATCCTTTTTCTGCTCATCCCCTATCTTGATATTATACTCGTTATCATAAATATTGTTATACTCAAATCTCACTCTGCTTTCAGATTTAATAACAGGAAATATGCCAATCTCGTTGTTTTTTATCTCATTAAAATGAATCGTGCCTCTTGAGTCTCTTTCTTCATAACGAATGCCATGTTTATTCTCTGTCATCAGGCAGTTACATACATAAATATTAGCTGTTGAAAACCTGAATCCATCAATATTTTTCCGAAATACCGAGTTTTTTACATCTGCCTTTGTAAAATGAATCTGCACTCCCGAGAATGCACCCTCAAAGATTGCATAATTAATGAACGCATATTTTGCATGATTAATCATAAGATACTTCCAGAGCGATGGCTCAATCTTCTCTGCTTTTGCAGTAAATATAACGGGGCTATCCTTCTCTCCTAAAATATAGAGCTCCCCTTCCACATATATCTCACCATCACCTATACCATCTCTATCGAGATCTACTGGTAGAAAAACAACCTTTGTACCAGCCTTTATGGTTAATTTTCCGCTTTTTCTAACTGCTACAACTCCCTCGATTAGCTTTTCTCCTTCCCATACCTCTTCGGTCCTTATCTCGTAAACATTCATATCCTGTGCAAAGACTAAAACTGGAAAAAAAATTGATAAAAGAAAGATCAGAGATCTCATCTTAATATTCTTCTAACCCTGATTGAGATACCTGTTATGTTTGAAAATACTTTTATATGATGGTCATAAGTCAGATCATAGGTACCATATAACTCTCCCTGCACGGGTGTACCACCATAAAACTCCCTAACTCCCAGATAGTAAACACCTGTTCTGGGGACTATAAGCTCAAATATCCCATCCTTTCCAGTTTTTGCTGAGATGGATACAGGTCTTTCATGCCCCATCTCTTTTCTGGTATATAAAAAGGCATAAACTCCCTGAATGGGCGTATCTTTTTCATCCAGTGCCCGACCTCTTATAATAAACCCTTCTTTAATATCCAGCGGTTTTGTAATATCATCCTGAGCTTTTACAAACATATGAATATCAAGACTGTACTGCATTCCTTCTTTAAGATCAAGATATCTGCCACTGTAAAAACCTATCAGATCACCGTCCGATATGGGTCCGAGCGGAGATAAATTTTTCTTTTTTCTAAGAAGGATAAAATATCTGTTAGGCAGAATACCACTTATTTTTATCTGCCCCTTATTATCTGACGGCTCTGAATATAGATAAGGCATGCCCTTTATATCCTTTTCACTAAGATATAGATAGGCTCTTGCATTATTTACAGGTTTGCCATCCTGAAGTGCCCTGATTTTTAACACCACATCTCGGGATTTAATCCTGGTTATTTTAACCTTTGAAGGAGGCAGGAGCTTTATCCCCAGATAGGTATCTGAATTGATAAATACTGGGTTTTTCCCAGTGAAACCTCTATAATTTTTCTTTCCTACCAATGCTTCTGCTTCAATAAAATAGCTATCAGGGCTAAGCTCTATCTCAAAATACCCCTACTGATCTGTATTTACCGATAGGAGCTCTCCTGAATTAAGATTTCTGATGGTAACCTTTGCGCGCTCAATCCCATCCTCGCCCAATACCACTCTGCCTTTTAATGTAACGGGCTCTAATGCAAAACAATTAACCGAGAAAAAAAGAGATATGATAAGAAAGAGCTTTTTCATTTGCCTTTATCAATATTTATTTTCTCTTTTAGATAGGGCTCCCATACAATTACATCAATCTTATACTTTTCATCGCCAAAACCTTCATAAGCTATTTCTTTCATATCATGCCCATCATAAAGGGTTGATATGTTCTCTTTTTTATCCATCTCGTCTCTGGTTTTATCATCCCAGTAGTTTTTTTTGGCAAAGAGCTCCCCCACATATCTTTTTTTCTTTTGATCTGCTGGAGTTACCCTTTTGCTTTGCTGAGAAGCCATCTCCTGAAGCTGTGTACCAAGTGATCCAGCTCGATTTTCAAAATCAGCCGACTGATATATACCAAGCTTTATGTGTAGCTGATTATTCAGAAAATTATTGAGAGTAATCGTGGGATAGCAGGAAAAATCACAGAATATGCCCACCTCATTTTCAGAGAAATTGTTGTATCTAATATCGGGATTGCATTTTCTTTCTATATAAATTGCCTGTTTGTTTTTTGTAAAGCTGTTTCCTTTTATCCGACCCGTAACAAGCTGAAAGAATTTTATTCCCATCTCATTTTTTGTGAACTGATTTTTTTCAATACCAATATTGGTCATATACTCAGCAAATATACCTATCTTATTGTTTTTAAAATTATTTTCCTGAATTATACTACCCACATGCTTGGTCACAAATATGCCTGTCTCGTTGTCATAAATGTTTGAATTAAATAGTCTAACACCACCATCCTGACTTATAACCAGCCCTATACTATTTTTGTAAAAATTCACATTTTTAATCTCTGCAACACCGGACTGATCTGCTACAAAGGCAGTTTTGTTGTTGAAAAAACTACCGTTTGTAATAAATACCTTTGCTTTGAGCTCTGCAACAAACCCTATCTCGGAGTCCTTAATGGTAAGGTTTTCTATATTTCCAGATGTATTTTTTGTGACCTTCAGTGCTACCTTTCCTTTTTCGAGAGTAACATTTTTAAGATTGATCATACTTTCTGAGAATTCAATCATATCCAAATTTTCAAAAGCTACATTGGTAAGTTTAACCTCTGCGTTAAAAAATCTGATCCTGCTATTTTCAGCACCTTTAAATTTTACATAACCTTTCTGACCATTTTCGGTTCTTATATTCCCTCTGAATATTAGCTCTCCATCTCTGGTTAAGGTAAAGATTGTATCGGGTTTAATGACCACTGAATCTTTATACTCTTTTTTGCCTTCCACCAATATTTTTCCTTCCAGCACTGTCTGGGCATACAGTCCTGATGTGATTGTTAAAACTGAAAGAATTATCAGTATTAGCCTTTTTTTCATCTCCTCTTCTCCACTAAAATATTAATATTTTCAATCTTTTCCTGGTCTTTAACATTAACAGGCTCTTTAAACTTGCCGTACCATTCGCCCATATTTGGTGGTCCACCTATGTTCTCTCTCGCAAGAATAAAATACTCACCTCGAGGGATTCTGATAGAAAATTTCCCTTCCCTATCGGTTCGAGAAGAGATATAAAGAGGTTTACCCTGCATATTTTTATTCTGATAAAGTAGCACGAATAATCCCTGAACAGGCTTGCCTTTATTATCCTTTACATATCCTGTAAGTTCAGAAAAACCAACCCCTTCTTCAAGCTGACTTAATCTTTTTACACATTCTATGTTTACATTTTTCATAACCCCTTTTTTAACCATCACAGGATTGCCATAATAAAAGTTAAATAGATCCCCCTCCTCTATGGGACCATACATGCCGCCTTTCGCCCTTTTCCTTGCAATAATATAATATCTTCCTTCAGGAAGATTGAGAGTAAAGCTGCCATCTCGGGATGGATAAACCAGATAAGCAGGACCTCTTAACCCTGTTTTTAGATCCTTATAAACGTAAAGATAGGATTTTTCAATGGGCTTACCTTCAAAGGTAATTTTTCCATAAATGCCGCCTTCTCTGGCAGTTTTTTTATCTACCCCTCCTTTTTCAACCTTAATTAGATTAAACCCCACGTAGCTTATGCCATTTGACACCACTTCAACAGGAGCACCGCTGTAAAAACAATAATAATCTCCAGGAGATGGGATAAAACTGCCATCATCTTTCATCTTTTTTAGTGCAACAAGATAATACCTTCCCGGTGTCAGTTTAAACTCATAGGTACCGTCTATGGCAGTTCTGGCGCCTATCATATCGGGCTTGGTAAGATTTGTATCATCTTTCTCCCTGAAGACCAGAATAGAAACATTTTCTATAACCTCTCCCTTATAGGCAACTCTGCCTTTAACGGTTCCCAAATCTTCCGAATATCCCTCAGAACTAATCAAAAATATTAATAAAAACAGAAAAAAAATCTTTCTTACCATATCTCCCTTGCCTCTATTATCACCTTTTTTCTCTCTCCCGCTTTAACAGTTAAAGACTTATCAACACTACCTTTTATAGATCCTATCCTTTCGCCAGGCTCTGCGGGACCACCTATCTTTGTGCGGGCTCCAATATAGTATTTTCCTTCTTCAGGCAGCTTTAGTGTAAATCTTCCATCTGCCCCGGATGGTATGGAGATTGTAACAGGCCTGCCCACCATCTCATGATCTTTATATGCTAAAACATATACGTTTTTCAATGGTTTACCCTCTTCATCCACAATAGTCCCGTAAACTTCAGCAGTACCTTCCTTAAAATATCCAGCATTTTTCAGCTCTGCAAGCTTTCTGTTGTCAAGGTTCTTAAGAGCTATTATACCCAGATCAGCATACCCTTCGGATACTCTGATAGGATTTGCCCCATATTCAGCAGACCTGTCGCCCTCCCTGAGTGGTCCTACAAAACCACCCATTCTCTCTCTCACAGATATATAAAAACTGCCCTCCTTAAGGTCAATCTTAAAAGAGCCATCCTTTGTTATCTTTGCATAAGCTATATAATCTGGTCCTCTTAGCCCACTTTTTCTATCAGTGTAGACATAAACCCTGACCTTTCTATAATCTTTGAAATCCTTTACAACGCCCTTAACTCCCATTCCTTTTTTAAACTCTTCTTTATCTTTTTTGGAATGAAGTGTCCAGTCATTCAACACCAGATCTTTATTAACTTCGAGCGCTTTATCGGAATAGTTACCCGTAAGCATATTTATTTCACCCAACTCTTCAAGCCTTTTCTTTCCAGTTAAAAAATATCTGCCCTTTTTTAGCCTAACCTCAAACTCTCCCCTGTCGTTGGTAGCCACTACCCTGACCGGCGGCTTATCTTTATCTTTCTCATATTTAAGATAAACAGACACCTCAGCATCAGCAAGAGGTTTATCTTTATATAGCAGTCTTCCTCTCACTGTAAACTCATCCTTCCCACAGGAGAAGAATATTAAAATGAGCAAAATAAGATTAAATATCCTTTTCATAACTTTTTGAAAATATTAAAAGAATTATAAAGGCAATCAGATATAAAAAGGCTCCCATATAAAAGGAGTTTTTAAAGCCCACGTTAACTACCATAATTAGACAGAGAAAGCTCCCCAGCACAGAGGCTCCACTGTTAATAGCAATAGCCCATGGTACCAGATTGGGCTCTTTTTTTCCTGTAACATACAGCATATAAGGGAACGGCATGCCCATAAAGAAACCTGCTATACCCACAAAGGTAATTGAGATTAAAGCCTTTAAAAACAGATTAAGATGCAGATATTCATTAGCCCTGTTAATTATAAAAACCATAAAAAATAAAAGCAATATCAATGCCATAAATAATTTTATCATTCTTATTGAAGAGCCTATTCTCTCTGAATAGAGGGCACCAAGCGCCGATGACAAAAGTATGGCGCCGGTTACAAAGATCATGGAATACATGGGAGTTTCAAGAAAAAGGGAGAAAGATTTTATAAAAACTATCTCTACCAGTATATAACCAACGCCTATTGAGAAAAAATACAAACCCATCATAATCTGCTGAAAGATAGATAAAGACCATCTCTCTATCCTGTTTTTAAATATTAGAGGCAAAAAGAGTATAAAAAATATAAAAAGCAGGCTCACCAATATAAAAAACTTTAGTACCTCAACCCCCTTTTCCTCAAACCTGTCGTTCTGCATAAAAAAACTTTTCAGAAAATCTCCCTTTGAAAGATTGTAATAGTAAAAGGGTCTGTCATCGGTGGGAATTAATGTTGAACTGCTACCTTTCTCTATAAGATCCTTATAGACTCCTTCATGGGTATTATAGGGCGCATAAAGTATATCAAAACCCTTTTCATCGCAATATTTTACAAGACTGTCAATTTCATCTTTTGTAAAAACTCCCTTTTTTGCCAGCACCATGGCAAGCCCCCTTTCTCTGGCAATAAAGATAGAATTTTTTAACTCACCATAGCCCAGCTCCTTCAAAGACTCAACCGATAGCAGTACCATCTTGGGGATTGCCTGTTCATAGATAAACCTTGACAAAGAAAGCAGTCCACCATCTTTTAGTGATAAAAAGTAAGTTTTAAAAGCCTCTTTTGTATAAAGGTTATCCTCTGCAAAGGTAAATATACCTGCTGCAGGTGGTATTCTGCCATAAACAGAGGTTGCCTGAATAACATCATATTTTTTGCTACCCTTGTTTTTTTCAAGAAAGCTCCTACCTTCAGCCACATGGGTATTAACCCGGCTATATAAACTACCCGTTTCCTTACCAAGCACTTTATCAACTGCATGAACAACCAGCCGATTTAACTCAACGGCTGTAATGTTTTCTGGTTTTACACCCATAGACAGGGCACAGAGAATATCTTTACCACCACCGGGACCTATAATAAGGGAGCTTTTATTATTCAAAAGATAAGGGAGAGAGATAATATTCCACTTGAAAAATTCAAAATATTTCTCTCCATACTCGGAAGCCACCGTATAGCCCGTATCGTCTACAAGAATGCCCCATTGTTTAGGTACCTCTCCTTCATAATACTTACTCTGTCCAAAGGGATTAGACCATTCTTCACCTTTAAGGTTATAAACTATCACTCTTGAAAAGGTGTTCCAGTCTGACCAGATAATATCGGTGGCTACCTTTCCTCTGGCGATTCTTATCTCGTCCTTTTTAAACCCTACACTCAGGATAACAAAAGTAAGGGCTATAAAAACGAAAAGATATCTGAAAGGACTACCTTTCCTGAAAACCATAAGAATCAGAAAGCCAAGAAAGGATATGAGTGAAAGAAGAGTTAGCGGACTCAGATAGTTAAGAATAACTGCCACACAAAACGCTGAAGCCGATGCGCCCAGAAGATCAAAATAATAAAGCCTTTTAGTTTCCTGCACATTAAGCTTAAAAATTCCCGATATAATAAATCCTGCTATGAAAAAGGGAACTGTAATTATTAGATAGGCAAATAGTATCCCCAGAGCGGTATATAAACTGAATGAAAAATAGACACCTCTCTGAAAGGGCTGAAAATATGGCTGATGGAAAAAGGTTAGAAAGGGCACAATCTTTTCAGGATAACTATTAAAATAGAAAAAGAATCCATGAATAAAAAGAAATGTAACAAGATATAAATATATGGCTCTATCTATAATCTTTTCATCTAAACGATCTTTTATTAGAAAGGATAATACACCGCCTCCTCCGAGTCCCAGCATGGCAACTCCTATAGCCAGTGATGCAAAATGATACCACATAAGCACCGAAAATATACGGGTAAGCAAAAGCTCAAAAGTGAATGCAGAAAAGGAGACAAAAAATATAATGAGAAACTTTTCTTTACCAGATTTTGATACCATATAGTCTGTTTGCCCGGCTTCCGACAATTATAATATCTTTGTAAACTGCCGGCATAAACTGTATCTCTCCGAGATTTTCTATCTTAATCTGTTTTTGCTGGTTGTAAAAATAAATATTTCCATAAAAGCTTGTCAAAACAGCAAAATCTCTGTATATCACAGGGGTTGATGTAAATATATCTTCCAGCCTTTTTTCAGCAATTATTTTGTGTTCATTAAACTCGATAATATAGCCATCAAGAGAGGCAATAATAAGACCATCCTTATAGACCGCTGGGCTCTGATACCTGAAAGCTCTCTCTGTATCAATAGTTTTAATAGGCATCATTTTCTCATCCAGGAAAAAAATTTTTCCGCCTTTGCCTGCCATAACAATCATATTTTTATAATTCACAGGAGAAGAGTAAAAGGATTCATCAAGATTAATTTTTGTGAGGTTATAGTTATTTAGCTCCATTTTATAAACCGCTCCGTCTACCGAAGGGATATAAAGCTTATCCGAAAATATTAGAGGTGTTGCCCTGAACTCTCCTTCAAGCTTTGTTCTGAAAATCTCCTTAAGCCTTTTCACATCAACTACAATCAGACTGCCACCAGGGCTTAAAAAAATGGCTTTTTCTTCATATAAAACCGGTGATGGATTTCTATGATCATCCTTTGGAGATTTATCAAATACTGTCTCAAATATTTTTTCAGAGCTTTTAAGGTCTATGGCAGCTATCTTACCATTCCAGTTCTGATAAAAAAGCCTGTCTTCATATACGAGAGGACTAACATCGGAAAAATCATCCATACTGAATTTTCTAACATCATAGCTTTTCAGATTAGCCTCATAAGCATGTCCATCAAAAGAGGTGAAATAGAACCTGTCATTCTTGATAGTCCCTTTGCCGTCCACAAAGCCATCGGTCTTTATAGAAAATATTAG
>JBEQAF010000055.1:0-14584 GCA_041640455.1 bacterium | reverse complement strand
TGTGAGATGTGAGGATACGACCAGTTATGGCAAGATAGACATGGCGGTAGTTATGAGACACGGGGTATTTATTTTTGAGTTTAAGCTGATAAAGGGTAAGGTAGAGGGTAGTGCGCTCAAGCAGATAAAAGAGAGAGGCTATGCAGAAAAATACAGGTCTTTAGGTCTTCCCATATATCTTGTAGGTATTGAGTTTGATAGGAAAAGGAGAAATATAAAGAGGTTTGAGTGGGAGGCTTACAGGGAAGCGTGATAAGTAAAGACGCATAAAGATTTAGATCGATGGAAAGAGTAAATATTGCTTGCAAAAGAAAATTAAAAACTGACTGGTAAGTTTCCTGACATCCCAGCCTTCACCTCCTTTTACTTCAATAAAATCAAACTGGTTAATATGTCTATACCTATCTGGTAGTTGTAAAAATACTAACTTGATTTTTTTTAGTTAATAGCTTATTATTTTTTTTACATTAGGGTAAATTATAAAAATTTTAAGCTAAAAATTTTTTTGAATATTAACAAAAGGAGGGGTTATGGTAAAGAAACTTAAGTTTTTGGCAGTTATAAGTTTTATAATGATTTTTGCAGTATCGCTGGTAAAGGATTCTGAAGCTCGCACTTACAGGTTTTCAGGTGGTCCCTCAGGTGGAGTTTATCAGTATTTTGCAAGTGCCATATCTACCTTGGCTAAAAATGCAGGTTATAATGTGCTTGCAAGCTCATCAGGAGGAGCCATCGAAAATGTAAGACTGGTTCATTCTGGAAAGGCAGACTTTGGTGTTTGTAACTCTGGAGATATTTTTACTGGTAGAGAAGGAAAGTTTATAAACGATACAACCAAATATGATAATGTTTATGCTATCGCCTTCTTGTACGGAGCGGCTGCTCAGCTGGTTGTTAGGGCTGATTCAGGTATTAAGTCAGCAAAACAGTTAGCAGGAAAAAAGGTAGGGCTTGGCAATCCTGGTTCTGGAGCAGCAGCATCAGCAGAGTTATTTTTCAAAGAGATCGGCATTTGGGATAAAATTCAGAAGGAGTTTTTAGGCTACAGAGAGGCTGCAGATGCTTTTAAAAATAAGCAGTTAGATGCTTTCTGGGTATTTGCAGGCTATCCAAATGCAGCAATTATTGAAGCAGCATTGCAGAATAAGATAGAGCTGGTAGATGTTTATAACGATGCTGAGCAGGCTGGCATGATAAAAAAATACCCCTATCTTGCCAAAGAGATTATCCCTGCTAATACATACAGCGGTCAGACAAAAGACGTAATTTCCTACCAGGATTCGGTAATCTGGATCACAAACAAAGAGGTTCCTGAAGATGTGGTATACAATCTCCTTAAAACTGTCTTTAGTAAGGAAGGCTTAGCTCATATGGTAAGCGTTCATAAGGCAGCAGCAGAAATGTCAGTGGCAAGCGGAATTAAAGGTATTGTAACACCGCTTCATCCCGGAGCTATTAAATTCTGGACGGAAATGGGTGTTATAAAAGAAGACAAAAAGCCAAAAAAGAAATAGAAAAGTTAATAAGCTAAAAAATAGCGGTTAAAATTATTTTAACCGCTATTTTTTTGTCAGAGGGGGATAGTGAAGTGTTTGATAAATTAAACAAGGTTGAAAAAATAATATTTGATTTTTTCTCTATTGGGCTTTTACTTTTTTACACCTTTTCAGCTGTTGTAAAACCTGCAGCCATGCAGTATCACAGGGGCATATATGTTTTTGTATGTTATATACTGGTTTTTCTTCTTTACAAGTCAAAGAACAAATATCTTAGAGTTGTAGACTATCTGCTTATTGTTATCTCTGCCCTTACCGTAGGCTACTGGATAAAAAACTTTGCAGTAATCAACTACAGAACTGGCGCAGAAACTCAGTTAGACAAGATAATAGCTGTAGTAGGCGTTTTAGTTGGGATTGAGGTAGCACGAAGGGTTGTAGGTTTTGTATTTTTACTGCTTGGGTTAGCTATTCTACTATATGGAGTTTACGGTAAATATATGCCAGAGCTTTTTGCCCATCCTGGAGATACCTTTGCTGGCATGTGTACAACTATTTTCTATAAAAGTGATGGTGTCTTTGGAATCATGGCTGATGTTGTAGCCACCTATGTGCTTCTTTTTGTATATTTTGGAGCCTTTCTTGAGAGATCTGGAGCCCAGAAATTCTTTATTGACCTTCCAGTTGCAGCAGTGGGGCACAGAGTAGGTGGACCTGGAAAAGTGGCAGTTGTGGCAAGTGCCCTTTTTGGAAGTATATCTGGAAGCGCTATAGCAAATACTGTTTCAACAGGTACCTTTACCATCCCACTAATGAAAAAATGCGGTTTTAAACCTCACGTTGCTGGAGCCATAGAGCCTGCTGCATCTATAGGCGGTATGTTTATGCCTCCCATAATGGGTGCCGGTGGCTTTATTATGGCAGAGCTTACAGGTATACCTTATTCTAAGATAATGCTTATATCAATGTTCCCGGCAATTATGTATTTCTTTAGTGTCTTTGTGATGGTTCATTATTATGCAAAAAATAACAATATTGTGGGTGAAAAATCTAAAATAAGCGCATGGGAGATACTGAAAAAAGAGTGGTATTATATTTTGCCACTTGTGGTTATAACAGCAGTGTTGTTAATGGGGTATTCGGCAGGTTTTTCTGCTGCACTCGGGATAGTATCCTGTATAGTAATAAGCTGGTTTAAAAAGGAAACAAGAATAGGGTTAAAAGAGGTGCTTGAAGCAGCAAGAAGCGGAACAGAGAGCAGTCTCACCATAGGAGCAACCATTGGCGTCATAGGAATTATTATATCTGTTCTTACATTCAGCGGTCTGGTTCTGACCTTTGCAGATATAATGATTAAACTTTCAGGTGGAAGTCTATTCCTTACTATTATATTAATTGCTTTAGCCTCTCTGGTGCTTGGAATGGGTGTCCCTGTTACAGCGGCTTATCTGATTACGGCGGTTGTGGCAGTGCCTGCACTTACCCATTTTGGTGTAAGTCCAATCGCAGCTCATATGATAGTTTACTGGCTCTCTCAGGATTCTAATATTACTCCGCCAGTATGCGTTGCTGCCTTTGCGGGAGCTACTATTGCCGGCGCAAACATGTGGAAAACAGCCTTTTCATCCTTTATATTTGCTAAATTTTTATATCTGGCTCCCTTTCTTTTTGCCTATGTTCCCGCATTTACTTTACAGGCTGATGCAAAGACGATCGTGTTACATTTTGCATTAATCATAGTTGCTACATTTATCTATTCTTATGTATTAGGTTTCGCATGGCTTACGCCTTTGAAAAGAAAGATAAACCAGTGGAGAGGCAGAAATACTGAGGATTTTTAATCAAACCGCATTATCGATGTTAAAAGAAGAAGTATAATTAAAATTATTGCGTTAACTATTAAAAAGATATCCCATCCAAACCTACTATAAACAAAACCGGGCAGCTGAGCACCTAAGGCTGCCCCGGCATAATAAACTGATACATAAATACCGTTAGCAAGCCCTTTATTATTAGATGTTCTATTTACATAACCAGAAGCAGCTGCATGGGTTAGAAACATACAGGCACATATGGTAAATATGGAGATAAATATTACAACAATATTGGAAAACAGCAGTAGTAAACAGCCAATTATATAAACTGTTAGCACATAAAGTATTAAAGACTTCTCAGAGCCAAAACGCCTGATTAGGTTTGTTGAGCTAAGAACCGATGTCATTCCTGCCAGGTATCCTGCATAGATAAAACTTACCAGAAAGCTTGCATTATTAGCTTTTAGCTCAAAAATTCTGAAAGGAATATAGTTTAAAATAGCCGTAAATACAAAAAAGATTGTAAAGGGTATTATAAACTGAACCTTAACATTTAGCTCCTTCAGATCTGAAATTTTAAAAAAAGAGGCCTTTTCAGATCTCAATATTCTTTCTTCTTTAAGATATAGAATCAAAAAAAAGCTTGCCATTGATGCAAAAGCGAGAACAAGAAAAAATAATTTGTAATTATCGTAGTATCCCGCCATAATTCCTGACAGGAATCTACCTAAAAAACCTCCAAGAAGGGTTGATGATATATAAATAGAGAGAGTTCTCTGGAGAGCATGTTGATATTTTTTTGAGATAAAGGTTACCGCAGAGGTTAGCACAGCCGGGATAATAAAACCCTGAAAAAGTCTGATGATAAGCAAAGCAGAAAATGATTCTGAGAGATAGAATAGAAGCTCTGAGATAGAAAGGAGGAGAAGGCATGTAAGAAGAATTATTCGTGATGGGATAATATTTAGCAGAAAACCATAAAATATGGGAGTTATAAAAAAGGGGATAAGGGTAAAGGTCATTAAAAGAGAGGCTTTTGTTTTTTCTATCACAAATGTCTTTGCTATGATAGGTAAAACTGGTTGAGGTGCGTATAGAGCGCAAACTGAAACTATGGCAGCAAATATGATTATAAAAAGATTTCTTATCTCCATAGATTAAAAATAATGAGTATTATAAAGCCAAAGACCTATAAAATATAGTGTTTTTATTCTTTCATTTTCTGATATAATTTTAATATGTATAAACCCACCCCCAGTTTCAGTGTGGCGGTTAGGATTGAATATCCCAATCAGGTCGGTATGTTGGGAAAGATTACCTCTACGATTGGAGAAGCGGGCGGTGATATTGGTTCCATAGATATCTTTAAGCTTACTAAAAATACCATAATAAGGGATATTAATTTTTCCGCATCAAATACAGAACATATTCATGAGATAATTAATAAACTCAGAGGTATTCCTGGAGTAGTAATAAAGCATGTAACCGATAGGACATTTTCTGTCCACCATGGGGGTAAAATATCAATTAAGCTGAAGCATCCTATAAACAACAGAGACGATCTTTCTATGGTTTACACGCCAGGCGTAGCAAGAGTCTGTATGGACATTCACAAACATCCCCATCATGTATATAACTATACCATAAAGGGTAACATGGTTGCGGTAATTACCGATGGGACAGCAGTTCTTGGGCTGGGCGATATAGGTCCTTCTGCCGCTCTCCCGGTCATGGAAGGCAAATGCATGCTTTTTAAGCAGTTTGCTGATGTAGATGCCTTTCCTGTCTGTCTTGATACCAAAAATACAGAAGAGATTATAAAGGTTATTAAAACCATAGCACCAGTTTTTGGTGGCATTAATTTAGAAGATATCTCTGCTCCGAGATGTTTCGAAATTGAGGATAGACTGAGAAATGAGCTTGATATACCGGTTTTCCATGATGACCAGCATGGAACTGCTGTAGTTGCACTTGCAGCCCTGTATAATGCACTTAAAATAGTAAAAAAGGATATAAACAATATAAGAATCGTCACCTCAGGTGCAGGTGCCGCAGGAATTGCCTGCATAAAGCTATTTATTAAAGCCGGAGTAGATCCCAAAAAGGTAATTGTCTGTGATAGCAAAGGAGCTATTTACAAAGGAAGAAAAGAAGGCATGAACAGCTATAAGGAGGAGTTAGCGGAGATTACCAACGCCAAAAAGATGAAAGGCTCTGTTCATGAAGTCATAGACGGTGCAGATATTTTTATAGGAACATCTGGACCAAACCTGCTTAATGTTGAAGATATAAAAAAAATGGCAAAGGACGCCATTGTTTTTGCTATGGCAAATCCCATCCCTGAGATTATGCCCGAAGAAGCTCAGCCATTTGCAAGAATAATAGCGACAGGAAGATCAGATTATCCCAATCAGATAAACAATGTGCTTTGTTTCCCGGGATTTTTTAGAGGTCTTCTGGATTCTCGGGCAAAAAAGATTACCTATGAGATGAAAATAGCCGCAGCTCAGGCCATATCGGGTTTAGTTAAGGCATCGGAACTAAATGAGGATTACATAATTCCGTCCCCTTTTGATAAGAGAGTGCCCAAAGCTGTAGCCGATGCAGTTGAATCGGTGGTAAAAAAACAGAAACTTTCTAAAAAATAACAGCGCAGTTCAGGAGGGGTTATGATTTTTTATTTAATCGTTCTTATCCTTATAATATTCTTTTTAGGTAGCATATTAAGAGTGGTCACCGAATATGAGAGAGGAGTAATATTCAGACTTGGAAGATGCATAGGTAGCAAAGGTCCGGGAATAATTATACTTCTGCCAATGGGTATTGATAGGATAGTAAAAGTTAGCCTTAGAACCGTAACCTTAGATGTCCCTCCTCAGGATGTTATCACAAAAGATAATGTTTCAGTGAAGGTAAATGCGGTTGTTTATTTCCGTGTAGTAGATCCTGTAAAGGCAATTCTAAGTGTGGAAAATTATCATTATGCCACATCACAGCTTGCTCAGACCACTTTAAGAAGTGTCTGTGGTCAGGAAGAGCTGGACAAACTTCTTGCAGAAAGAGAAAGGATTAATGAAGCTCTACAGAAGATACTGGATATTCAGACCGAGCCATGGGGAGTAAAGGTTAATAATGTGGAGCTTAAACAGATAGATCTGCCACAGGAGATGCAGAGAGCTATGGCAAGACAGGCTGAAGCGGAAAGAGAGAGAAGGGCGAAGATTATTAATGCAGAGGGTGAACTGCAGGCGGCAAATATGCTTTCTGATGCATCAAATATACTGGCTCAGAACCCTATAACCTTACAGCTAAGATATCTGCAGACCCTCGTAGAGATATCATCAGAGCATAATACAACCATTGTTTTTCCTCTGCCTATGGATCTTTTAACCGCATTTATTGGAAAAAAAGACAAATAGTTGATGAAAAATGGTTATCTGCCTTTTTTCCAGCTTATAGGTGCCTTTTTAATCTGGAGTTCATGGGTAATCCCTGTAAGATTATTAAATCTTAACCCCATAACCATAAGCTTTGTTATCTGCCTGTGGGCTTCATTTTTCTGGGGTATAAGGTTATTTTTGATCTCTAATTCTCTTTTCTACCTTAATAGAAAACAGCTGTATCTATTGGTATCACTGGCAATATTTTTTGTGTTAAATATGCTCACATATCTGGGTGCCCTGAGATATACCACTGCAGCTGTTGCGGTTCTAACCCACTATACAGCTCCAGTTTTTGTTGCCATTCTGGCACCGATATTCCTAAAGGAAAAACTCACAGCAAGGATATTAGCCGGACTTATCCTGTCTCTACTGGGGTTTGTGTTTATATTTTATAACAGAGAGAATATTGGCGGAGATTATGTAAAGGGTGCCCTGTTAGGGCTGGCTTCGGGATTGTTTTATGGAGTAATAATCATCATAGCCAAGAAGACGCTGCTTAGAGCAAGAGAGGAGGTACTGCTTTTTTATCAGAATATTTTCAGTTCACTGATTATTTTTACATTAATCCCTTTTGTTAATTTTGATATTAATTTAAGACACTTTCTTATTCTGGGTGGGCTGGCTTTTTTATATTCTCTAATAGCATCAGAACTTTATATGCGTTCTCTTAAACTGATTGAGGGGATCAGGGTATCTATTATAGGTTATTTTGAGCCTCTCGGCACCATAATATGGGGCTTTATATTTTTTAAAGAATCCATTACAATTAAAACCATCATAGGCGGGCTGCTTATCCTGTTTTCAGGATATCTGGTAACAGCAAAGGAATAGCTTTGGAAAGTTTTTTAACATCCTTTCTCATGATCTTAACTGCCGAGATGGGTGATAAGACCCAGCTTCTTGTATTTTCACTAAGCCTTGAGTTCGGAGCCTATCCCATCCTTGCAGGCGCACTTCTGGCTTTTGGGCTACTTAATGGACCAGGAGTTTTCATAGGTGAAAAGGTGGCTCATCTACTTTCTCCAGTTCTTATAAAATCTGTTTCAGGATTAATATTTTTGTTTTTTGGGTTATATCTTCTTTTTGAAAAGCAAGAGAATGATGAGAAAGATAAAAGAACAGGGAAAAAAAGAAACGGATTTATTATGGCATTCAGCTCCATATTCATCGGAGAGCTGGGAGATAAAACTCAGATCTGCTCAATAGTTCTGGGTGCACGTTTTAAGGAGTTCGGATTGGTCTTTTCGGGCTGTTTTTTAGCCCTGTTTGTTGCCACAGTGCTGGCGGTATTTCTTGGCAGTCATGTTCAGCGATGGCTACCTAAAATACCATTTAAGAAGCTTTCCGCTATAATTATGATGATAACCGCTTTTGCTACCTTTGCTTCAATCTTCTTAGGATTGAGAGGATAAATTAAAAAGAAATCTTATGTTTTGTTCGCAACACCTTTGCTTCTGATGGCTAATTAAAAGAAGGCAATAACTATCAGATAAAATACAGGTCAAATTTTATAAGAATCCTAAAAATACACTTCTTACAGCCGATTTTAGTAGCATAAAAAGGCTAATTGATAGAAAAATAGCTTGTAATCAGCCGAGAGCAGAATCAAAAAAGCTTCAATGAAAATAGCAACTGAACGAATGCACCTAATAAATAAAACACTTTTTTAATATCCACCTTTCTTATATAATTTAAAATATGAAGATAACGGTGAAACTTTTTGCCACATTAAGAGACTTTGGTCCCAAATATAGCGAGATTGAATTTCCTGAGAATGTTAAATTAAAGGATATAAGAGATTATTTTAATATCCCCGATGATATGCCGCTGATCAGGCTTGTAAACGGAGAGTTTGCAAATGATGATTATCCGCTTAAAGATGGTGATACGGTCTCTTTATTCCCGCCTATAGCTGGTGGATAGGATGCCTCTGCAGAAGCTTTCCATACTTTACAACTTGCTTGATGCCATTAAAGAGCTGAACTTCAGCCCTGAAAGAAAAGAGATATCCGATGTGGTAATAAAGGGGCTTCAGTCAGTTTTTAATTTGAATGATGCCTTTTTTTATGTTATTGACGAATCAAGAGAACATCTTATGCTTGAGCTATCAACGGATTTAAACGATAAAAAAATTTATAATGTGGGAGAAGGCTATATCGGAGAGGTGGTTCAGAAAGATGAGATAATAACCTTTAGCAAAGAGATTGGTGACAGTACCATGCAGTTTATAGCCGCTCCAGCCAGAGGAAAGAAAAATATTTTAGGTGTTATAGGCGGAAAAAGGATTGGAGCACCTCTCACAGACAATGAAAAAGAGCTTTTAAATTTATTTGGATATCAGGTGGGTGTCACTGTAGAGAGCTATATTTATCATAAAAGACTCCTTAGAAGCAAAGAATTCAGAGATACAATACTTTTAAACATACCCAGCGGCATTCTGGTAATTAATACAGACTGGTTTATAAAAACTTATAACAGAAGTGCCGCCATTTTGTTAAAAAAGGATAATCTAAGAGGCAAAAAGATTGATGAAATATTTCCTAAAAATATTTTTTTAAAGGCTTTAAAAGATGTTTTTGAAAGAAAAATTGCCATAAAAAATATTGAGATTGAAAGTGGAACAGGTGAGTATTTTAATATTGGACTGGTGCCGCTTTTTGAAGATCTGACCGTCGGTGATGTACTTATGATTATAGATGATATTACTGAGCTAAGAAGGGCTATTCAGGATAAGGAAAGGGCAGACAGAATGGTGCTTATAGGTCAGCTTTCAGCAGGGATTGCCCATGAGATAAGAAATCCAATCACAGGGATAAACATATCGCTTGAAATGCTCAAGGATGCCGAAAATATTACCGATAGTCAGAAAAGAATAGTGGATAAAATCCTAAAAGAGCTTTCAGACATTGAAGAGCTGATAAATGCGCTTCTGGAGATTAGCAAGCCCCAGTCTGTTAAGCTGAAGCAGGAAAATTTGGTAGATTTTATCGGTGATTTTGTTGTAAGAGTAAAAGAAATGGCAGATAAAAAGAATATAAAGATTATATGCCACAATAAATCAGATGCTATTATGGCTCATATTGACAGCAAAAAACTGAATCAGGTTTTTATGAACCTTTTTAAAAACAGCCTCGAAGCCCTTCCTGATGGTGGTATTATTGAAATTTCTCTGGAAGAGAAAGTAGATAGTATTAAAATATCCTTCAAAGATAGAGGGACAGGTATAAAAAAAGATATTATAGACAAGATATACGAACCCTTTTATACTACAAAAAAAGGAGGGACAGGGCTTGGGCTTTATTTATGTAAGGCTATTATTGAAGCCCATAATGGCAGAATTGATGTAAAAAGTGATGGTGAAAGCTTCACAGAGTTTCTGATAAGCATACCAAAAATTAAAAGAGTATAGAGATGGAGAAGATTTTAATTGTAGATGATGAGGAGATTATAACAGAGTCACTAACTGGATTCCTTTCTGGTAAGGGCTACTATATCGAGTCTGCAGAAACCATAGCAAAAGCAAAGGAAGCCATTGACAGAGATATCTTTGATCTGATTCTGCTTGATCTGAAACTTCCTGATGGGCAGGGGATAGAACTTCTTGATTTTATTTCAAAAAGTAAAGAGAAGCCTATTGTTATAATGATGACAGCCTATGGAACCATATCAGATGCGGTAAGCGCCATTAAAAAAGGAGCCTATGACTTTATTCAGAAACCCTTCAGAACTAAGGATATAGAAGTGATAATCAAACTTGCGATGGATGCAAAGAGGCTCAACAGAGAGATCAGGGAGCTCCAGAGATTAAATGCGGAAAAGTATGGGATTAAAAGTATTATTGGTAGATCTGAAAAGATGCAGGATATTTTCAAGATTGTCAGAAAGATTGCTGACAAGGGGGTAAACTCTGTTCTTATCAGGGGCGAAAGCGGTGTTGGCAAGGAGGTTATTGCAAAGGCTATCCATTATGAAGGTAGAAGGTCCATATACCCCTTTGTTGCCATTAACTGTTCATCCATACCTGCTAATCTATTGGAGAGCGAGCTTTATGGATACGAAAAAGGGGCGTTCACTGATGCTAAGGAAAAAAAGGTGGGGCTACTGGAAAAGGCTAACAGAGGTACTCTTTTTCTTGATGAGATAGGCGATATGAGCTACGAACTTCAGTCAAAGCTTTTGAGGACCCTTGAGGAAAGGTCTATAAGAAGGCTGGGGGGTACAACGGATATAAATATAGATATTCAGGTTATAGCGGCTACCAATCAGGATCTTGAAAGGCTTATAGAAGAAAACAGATTTAGAAAGGATCTATATTACAGGCTGAAGGTAATAGAGATAAATATTCCGCCACTTAGAGAAAGAAAAGAAGATATAATGGCTCTGGCAAAATACTTTCTTGTCAGTTTTAACAGCCAGTTTAATAAAAATATAAAAGGGTTTACTGAAGAGGCGGAGAAAATACTTGAAAACTATTATTTTCCCGGAAATGTAAGGGAGTTAAGAAATATTATCGAAAAGATATGTCTTCTTGAAGATGCTGAATATATAGGAGCGGAACAGCTTCCTTCAGAGTTAAGTGGCAAAAATCAGCAGAATGACAGTAAGTTTGAAATATCAAAAGCTTTCAGTATTGGTTTAGAGCAGTTCATAGAAGGTCTGGAGAAGCAGATTATTATTGAGGCACTCCGTCGATCTGACAACAATAAAACAGAAGCGGCAAGGCTTCTCTCAATGGACAGAAGCACGTTGAGATATAAGATGAAGCATTACAACCTCTAATATGGAACTATTAGCTCCGGCAAGAGATTTAAACAATCTCAAAGCTGCATTTGATGCAGGTGCCGATGCAGTATATCTGGGGCTTAAAAATTTCTCTGCCAGAAAAAGGGCAAAAAATTTTTCCAGAGAAGAGTTATATACAGGGCTTAACTATGCAAAATCCTGTGGTAAAAAAATATTTGTTGCTCTTAATACACTGATCTATGAAGAAGAGATCAAAGAGCTCATAGAAACTCTTTACTTTCTCGAAGAGATAGCCGTTGACGGGATCATCATTCAAGATTACGGGATTTATAAAATTGTAAAAGATTTTGGAATAAATCTGGCGCTAATTGCCAGCACCCAGATGGCAACCACTAATTCGGTTAAAGCAAAGTTCTTGCAGGATCTGGGCTTCAAAAGAATCATTCTTGAAAGACAGCTTACCATTAAAGACATAGAGAAAATAAGAAATAGTGTAAGTATTGAGATTGAGGTATTCATACATGGAGCTATGTGTTTTTCCTTATCAGGTTTATGTCATTTTTCCAGTCAGATTACAGGAAAAAGCGGTAACAGAGGCGAGTGTGTCCAGCCCTGCAGATGGGCATTTGAAAGGGAGTCAAAAGAAAATAAATTTTTCTTCTCCATGAAAGATCTGAACGGGCTTGAATACCTGAAAACATTAAAGAAGATGGGGATAAACAGTATAAAAATAGAAGGTAGGCTAAAGGGCATAGATTATACCTATTCAGTGGTTTCTGCTTATAGAAGTATTATTGATGGTCTGAATAAAAAGCAACTCAATGACCTTCAGCTTAAAGAGGTGATGGATAAACTAAAAAACATTGAACAGTCAAGAGAATTATCAGATGGATTTTTTGAAGGTCAGTTTAGCTCAAATAGACTTATTGATCAGAGCCCCTCTGCGGGTCTGTATATAGGTAAAATTAGCGGAGTTTTTGAACGGTCGGTATTTTTCAAAACAAGAGCACCACTATCTGTTGGAGATATGATAAGAGTTGTGGATAACTCGGGGAAAGAGAGATACAAGATACCTATTAAAGCCCTTTATAAGAAGGAAGGTAGAGCCAAAAATGCTGTAACAGGTGATTACATAGGCATACCTTACAGTGGTAAAAAGCTATCAGCCGGTGACAGAATTTATTTAATAAATAGAAGAGATGGGGTAAAAATTAAGAGTCTGAAACCGATACCAATGCCTCCTGTTATGAGCTATTTAGAAAGGGCTGAAAAAGGATGGAATAGTTATCTTGCCCTTTATAAAAGCAATGATGGCAAGCCAGAAGAGAAAGTTTTAAGGTTTCAGCCCCGAAACATTACGTACCAGATTGACGGAAAAAGCTTTTATTTTATACCCCCCCATATTTTTGATTCTAAAGATTATGAATATTTCTCTAACAAGAAAAATCTGATTATTTCTCATCCTGCGGAAGCAAGACTTTTTAAAGATGCCAACCTGTACGGTTCATTTTATCTTTACTGCACAAACAGTATGTCCGCCTTGTTTTATAAATCTCTCGGGATAAAAGCTATATCATTTTCACCCGATGTGGGGATAGCTAAAAGCTTTTTAAATCTCTTCCCACTTATATTAAAGTGGCAGAATATACCGCTCTTTGTAACAAGAGTAAAAATCGGCGAAGGTCAATACTTTTTGAGACAAAGAGATCTAAAAATAGATTTTTCAATCCCATACGGTATAAGAAAGCTATAGAGCCCTTAAAAATTCAGGCTTAAGAACAGTTCTATTTCCGCTCTGAATAATGCTTTTTAGTTCCTTTATAGCCCTTTCCTTGTCCTGAGGCATCCTTAGTTTAAGTGGAATATAGTTTGAGGCATGATTCGCCATAAAAAGCCCCTTTTTCATCTCCGTATGTTCAAGCATGATTTTGAGTTCGTTAAGTAAAGCTAATGGTTCAGGCAGTTTAAAAATCCCTGACTGCATATGATGGTAGAGAGGCGTATTTTCACATACAATAACCGTTAAAGCCCCTACATAGTCGGGCTGTATCTCGGTAAGTATTTTGCCGGTGTTAATTGCGTGTTCTTCTGATCTTTTATCTCCTCCTATACCAAGCAAAACAGTAACAGAAAGCTTTAAGCCAGCTTCTTTAATTTTTCTGCATGCCCTTATCATATCCTGAGAATCAGCCCCTTTTTCAATTTTTTTAAGCACAATATCGTCTCCAGACTCTATACCAAAATAAACAATCCCCAGTTTTCTATTTTTTAGTTCAACAAGCTCATCTGTGGTCTTATTTTTTAAGCTTTTATGACTTCCGTAAACACCAACCCGTGTAAGGTTAGGAAATGCCTGGTTAAGCTGGTCAAGAAGATTTATTAAATATTCTGTTTTCAGAGTAAGCACATCACCATCGCAAAGAAAGATTCTTCTAACAAGACTGCCCCATCTTTTGCGGGCATATTCAATGTCTTTTTCTATTATTTCAGTCGATTTAAGCCTGAACTTGACATCCTTGTAAGTGGGGCAAAAGGTGCATTTATTATGGGTACAGCCTACTGTAACCTGGAGTATAAGACTGTTTGCTTCACTGGGCGGGCGAATTATTATACCTTGATAATTCATAGAAGAAATATTAAAACGTCCCCACGGGGATTCGAACCCCGGTTACAGGCGTGAAAGGCCCGTGTCCTTGGCCTCTAGACGATGGGGACGTGGTGAGCCGCGATGGATTCGAACCATCGACCACCTGCTTAAAAGGCAGATGCTCTACCGCCTGAGCTAGCGGCTCAAATAATTTAGAGTATAACTTTATACTATAAAAAGTTATCTTTTGTCAAATACTTTTTTGTCAGTGTACCAGATAGGTATAGACATATTAACCAGTTTGATTTTATTGAAGTAAAAGGAGGTGAATGGAAGGATGCAAAGGAAACGATAAGCAGGAAAGAGGCTTTCCACAGAATACTTGATATAATGAAGAGACTGGGTTTCTCCTGGCAGAGGAAGGTGAGATCACTTAAAGGATGGAGGAACAGCCTATGAGCGTTTTATATCATGAACTGAGGGAGATAGAAGCTACTAAGG
>JBEQAF010000054.1:0-14781 GCA_041640455.1 bacterium | reverse complement strand
GGATTATTATTGCCTATATTATATACCCTGTGAGGTGTCCCGTTTATTTCATCCTGTTTAGGGATCCTGTCCCAAACAAGTACAAGTCCTTCAATTATGTCATCAATGTAGGTAAAATCTCTTCTCATTTTTCCATAGTTATAAACATCTATGGACTTATCTTCAAAAATTGAGCGGGTAAATTTGAAGTATGCCATATCGGGTCTTCCAAAGGGACCATAAACAGTAAAAAACCTAAGACCTGTGGACGGAATTTTAAAAAGGTAGCTGTAATTATATGCCATTAGCTCGTTTGCCCTTTTGGTAGCTGCATAAAGAGATACTGGCGAATCAACTCTATCATACTCGCTGAAAGGTAGTTTTTTATTGGCACCATAAACTGAGCTTGATGATGCGTATATAAGATGCTTAACCTTATTATTTCTTGCTCCCTCAAGTATATTAATAAAGCCCTGAATATTGCTATCAATATAAGCATACGGGTTTTCGAGACTGTATCTTACACCTGCCTGAGCTGCAAGATTAAAAATATAATCAAAACCATAGGTATCAAATAATCTCTTTATTGCATCTCTATCTTCAAGATTGAGCTTTATAAAACTAAGATTTTTAAAAACTTTGCTGTTAATCTGCTTATCATATTCTATCTCTTCTGCATCAAAGCCCAGCTCTCTCAATCGCTGGTATTTTAATGCAGGGTCATAATAGCTATTAATGTTGTCAATGCCTATAATCTCATATTCTGTTTTGGCAAGCCGTTTTGCCAGAAAAAAACCTATAAATCCTGCTATGCCTGTAATCAGTATTTTCATTTTTCCTCTTTATTAATATAAACCCTGTCCTTTAATGCCTCGTATCTCTTAATAGCCACACCAGGTATATTTTTTAAATCCTCAATGTTCTTAAAATTGCCGTTTTTTTGCCTGTATTCTACAATTCTTCTGGCAGTTAGTCTGCCCACACCAGGAATTCTGGCAAGAGTATATTCATCAGCCTTATTAAGATCTACCTTTTCAAATCCAGCTGATAGCGAAATGGTGAAAAGAACTAAAAAAATAACCAAGAACCTTTTCATTTAACCTCCCGCATTAACACAAATTTTTCTTGATAAATTGTAGCAAATATATGAAAATAAGCAAATGGAAAGAAGACGTCATAAAAGGGTTAATCTATTTGCCACAGCCTATTTCAGCGATTCCAGTAATGAGAAAAAGTATTATGGAGTTGTAACTGATGTGTCTTACAGCGGATTATTCATTCAGACCGCAACAGCTCTTAATCCAGGTGATCGGGTAAATATAGAGCTTAGACTAAATGGCAGTGATATTAAGCTCAATGGAATAATCAGGCGGAAAAAGATAGTTGACAATCCTCAGCTGGTTAAGCATGCAAAAGGTGGGATGGGTATTCAGGTGGAATATATGCATCCGTCGGTGCTTGAATATATAAATAACAGGCTACTGGAAGAGATTAAAGAAAAAAATCAGTCCAGCTGATCAATAGTAGTCCTTCCTGATGAGAAAAAAATTTTTAATTTTCATATTTTTCATCTTAACCTCCTGTAGCGCTGGTGTATATGTGACAGGTTCTTATTATACCCCCTCTGCAGGCAGTTATTTTCCAGATAAAAAAGAGGAGCTGGAAAGAGTAATTTTAAAAGCCCTATCTTCGTCAGATAAAATAGTTTCCTATAAAAACAACCGTCACCTTTTTGGTATCATCTCTCCCCATGCTGGATACAATTATTCAGGTTCAGTGGCAGGTGAGGCATACAAAAGATTAATTGGCAAGGAAAATCTTACAGCCATTATCATATCAAACAGTCATTATTATCCCATAGATGGGATTTCCATCTATCCTGCTGGAAGTTTTAAAACTCCACTTGGAGAGGTGAATATAGACAGTCAGCTTAGTTTAAGACTTATGAAATCTATGGATTTTATAAGATTTTATCCCCAGTCATTCGAAAGAGAGCACCCTATTGATACCCAGATCCCCTTTCTGCAGATGACCATAAAGAATCTTAAGATCCTTCCTCTGGTAATAGGCAGAATTAATGAAAAAGAGCGTAACCAGCTTATTTCATTTCTTAAAGATCTCATATTAAGTAATCCCGACAAATATTTAATAGTTGCTTCTTCTGATATGTCCCATTACCACAATTATCAGCGGGCAGAGATTATGGATCACACAACTATAAAAAAGATTAAAGAGCTTGATGTGGATGAGCTTTCTGAATGTCTGTTCAGAAAAAACTGTGAGCTCTGCGGATACGATGCGGTGATTATTCTTATGGAGCTAACTAAAATCTTAAATGGAAGGGTGGAGTTTTTAAAATATCTGAATTCTGGTGATACGGTGGGAAATAAAGAAAGGGTGGTTGGCTACAGCGCCTTTGCCTTTTACCTGAACGAAGATAATCCTCCGCTAACCACAGCAGAAAAAAAGACTCTTCTTAAAATTGCTCGTAAAACTCTTGAAAGATATATAACAAGCAGTGAGATTCCTGATCTTGTGCCTGATGACAACAGGCTTTTAAAAAAGGGGGCTGTTTTTATAACCCTGAAGAAAAATGGCATTCAACGTGGCTGTATGGGGACACTGGAGTCCAATCATCCCTTATATCTTACCGTATCGGAGATGACCATTCAGGCTTCCACAAGAGACCCAAGATACAAACCGTTGCGAGAAAATGAGTTGAAAGATATTTCCTTAGAGATATCCTATATAGAAGAGGTTAAAGAGATTAAAAATTTAGAGGAGATAGAGATAGGAAAACACGGCATTCATCTTTGCAAAGGATTAAACTGCGCAACTTTTCTGCCTCAGGTTGCCATAGAAAACAACTGGGATAGAGATGAATTTTTAAGAAGACTATCCATTAAAGCAGGGCTTTCGCCCTCAGCTTATAAAGATAAAGATACCAAAATTTATATTTTTTCAGCGCAGGTTTTTTCAGAAGAGCAGTTTTGATAATCTATTTTGCATAGGGAAGATTGTTTTTTATGCAAAAGCCCCTGTAAATCTGTTCGATTAATATTATCTTACAAAGTCTGTGTGGAAAGGTAAGTTTGGAAAGAGAGATAATATCGCCCTTTTTACCTGCCTCCTGAAGAGTCTTTTTACTAAAACCTTCGTGAGATCCTATGGCAAAGGCTATTTTGGGATAATCAAGAATACGGGAAAACTCAGAAGAGCTAAGCTCCTTACCTGATACATCAAGAAGTATGAGCCTTTCGTCGTGGTTTAGCTTTTTAAAAATATGCTCCTCTTTTTCCACAACCTCGTCAGATAGCTCTGCAAAAGAAGATATACGTTTTTTTAGTTCTCTCTCGTAGCTTAACAGATCCTTCTCTTTTATCTTTCCGATGGTAAATAATTTTATCTTCAATTTTTAGTTTTTGTTTTTTTGCCTGTTTTTTTTGAACTAATATTCTGTGGCTTTTTTCTTGATTCCTTAACAGACTTTGGAGTTCTTGTAATAGCTTTTTTGTTTTTCTTTTTTAATCTCTCCTCAAGCTTTTCTATCTTAACTTTAAGTGCTTCCTGATTGGGATAGTCTTTCCCCACACTTTTATAGGTCTCAAGGGCGTTAATCAGATCTCCAATATTTTCATAAGCCACACCAAGATCATAACGAGCCAGCTCTCTATAGCTTGAATTGGGATATTTTGTAAGAAAATTCTGATAGGCAGTTATAGCTTCCTTTCCTTTACCCATGTTAAGCTTTAAAAGACATCTTTGATAATCCACCTCTTCAAGATACTTTGAATTGGGAAAGATGGTAGAATAATTCTCATAGCTCTTTTCTGCCATATCAAGCCTGTTAAGTGCAATATAGCTCTTGCCTTTGAGAAACACAACTTCGTCAAGGAAGCCGATCTTGGGATTATTTTTCTCTATAAACTCAAACTGCTCCAGCGCCTTATCGGGTTTATTAAGTTTATAAAGATAGGTAACACCCACCTCTTTTCTTGCTTCTACTATTCTTTGAGAACCTGGATATTTTTTGATCAGCTCTTCAAGATAATGAACAGAAGAGTTGGGATCTTCCAGATATTTTGCATAGATAACCCCCAGCTTAAAATAGGCATCTTCCACTTCAGGGATCTGTTTATCCAGCTTTATCACCTCCGCATACTTGCCAGCTGCTTCCTTATAATTCCCCGATTTCATCAGCTCCTCTGCTACTTTATAGTTTTCCTTAGCCTTTCTTTCGGCACAGCCTGAAAGAGCAATAACCAATATGATAAATATTACATAAAAACTTTTCTTATTCATCTTCGTTCTCCTTCTCTAAAAGTTTTGCTACTCCCACAATTCTTTCTTCTTCCGATAAATCAATTAATTTTACACCCTGGCTAAGCCTTGAGTATTCGGGTATATTTTTAACCGAGAGCCTGACGATTTTTCCGGAACTGGATATAAGAATTATCTCATCTTCCTCATCTCTTATCCTTAAAACACTATAAACCTCTCCATTCTTTTCGGTAAGTCTTACCGTATAAATACCTTTCCCTCCTCTTGTCTGAACTCTGTATTCCTTAAGATCAGTTTTTTTACCATATCCCAGAGTAGTTACAGTAAGCAGGGATCCGCTGTCTTCGGCTATCACATCCATAGCCACTACCGTATCATCATCTTCCAGTGTAATTCCTTTGACTCCATAGGCGATTCTGCCCATGCTTCTCACATCGGTTGCCTTAAATCTTATACTTTTGCCTCTTCTGGTTGATAAGATTACGTCATCCTCATCTGATACAAGGGAGACCGATACCAGCAGATCATCTTCAGGAAGGTTTATGGCATTGATACCTGACTTTCTCACATTTGAGAAGAGCTCTAAACTGCATCTTTTAACAATACCCTTCTCTGTGACAAAAATAAGATCCTTTTTCAGTTCAAAATTTGGGACAGATATTATATTGGTAACCTTCTCATTCTCTTTTAACGGGAAGAAGTTGGTTATTATTTTACCATAGGCATTTCTTCCTGCCTCTGGAAACTCGTATGCCTTTATGGCATACATTCTCCCAAGAGATGTAAAAGAGAGGATAAAATCATGGGTTGATGAGATAAAAAGGTCTCTAATAAAATCTCCCTCCTTCAGGGTAAGCCCAACTTTCCCTTTTCCTCCTCTTTTCTGCATCCTGTATTCATTTATGGGTGTCCTTTTTACAAAACCTTTATGGGTTACAGTTATTACAACCTCTTCCTGAGGTATGAGATCTTCTCTTTCCAGCTCTATTGCCTCATCCACAATCTCTGTCCTTCTTTTATCTGCGTATTTTGCCTTTATCTCCGACAGCTCTTTAACTATAATCTCTCTTATCCTGTTCTCATCAGCAAGAATCTCCTCAAGCTCTGAGATAAGCTTTATTATGCTGTTGTAATCTTCAATAATTTTATCTCTTTCAAGATTTGTGAGCCTCTGCAGTTTCATATCAAGAATTGCCTGTGCCTGAATCTCAGAGATTTCTAAATTAATCATCAGGGATTCCTTTGCCTCTTTTGGTGATTTAGCCTCTCTGATTAGTCTGATAGTAAGATCAAGATTATCAATAGCCTTTTTGAGCCCTTCAAGTATATGCGCCTTCTTTTTAGCTTCTCTCAGCTCAAACTTAGTTCTTCTTGTAACCACATCTTTTCTGTGGCTGATAAATATGTTAAGAAGACCTATAAGGTCTAAAAGTCTGGGCTGACCCTTATCAAGGGCAATCATATTAACCCCAAAGCTCTGTTCAAGCTGGGTAAACTTAAAAAGCTGGTTTATGATTAGTGTGGAAACGGCGTCTCTTTTTAACTCAATTACAACCCTGATTCCGTCTTTGTCAGACTCATCCCTTATCTCAGATATACCTTCTATCTTTTTATCCCTTGCCAGCTCTGCTATCTTTTTTATTAGCTCTGCCTTATTTACCTGATAGGGAAGCTCGGTAATAACCAGTGCCCTCCTGTCTCCTTTTAGAAGCTCTTCTTCTATCCTGCCGCGTATCTTGATGCTCCCTCTCCCTTCCTTGTAAGCCTTTAAAATCTCTCCTCTTCCATAGATAATGCCAGCTGTAGGGAAATCAGGTCCTGGCATTAGTTTAATAAGCTCTTCCACCGTACATTGGGGGTTATTTATCAGATAAATAGTTGCATCTATACATTCAGCCAGATTATGAGGTGGAATATTTGTTGCCATACCAACAGCTATGCCTGACGAACCATTTATAAGCAGGTTAGGAAATTTAGCAGGAAGCACCTGAGGTTCAGTAAGAGAACCATCATAGTTGGGGCTAAAATCAACTGTCTCCTTATCGAGATCAGAAAGAAGCTCATCGGATATCTGCTTCATTCTTACTTCCGTATATCTCATGGCTGCGGGTGGATCCCCGTCAATAGATCCAAAGTTTCCCTGACCATCCACAAGAGGCATTCTCATTGAAAAATCCTGAGCCATTCTGACCAGTGCATCATAAACAGCCGCATCACCATGTGGATGATATTTACCTATCACATCACCTACTATACGGGCAGATTTTTTATAAGGTTTATTCCATTCATTACCCATGTCATACATGGCATAAAGAATTCTTCTGTGAACGGGTTTCAGCCCATCTCTCGCATCAGGCAAGGCTCGCCCCACTATAACACTCATGGCATAATCAAGGTAAGATTGCTTTACTTCATCAACTATACTGACTTTAACAATGTTCTGCCCAAAAAGTGTGTTCTCCAAATTAACTCCTCCAAAAAAAATAGCAATATATTATAACAGTTTAAGCCCACAAATATAAGCAAAAATTAGCCAGCAGAAGATAATACATATACCAACGAAATGACTATCTGTCAAAAATGAGTCTGTCTGGATTGAGAAAGACCTGATTGTTAATAATCCTTATTTTCATAACCGCAAAGAGCTTTCCTCTATAAAGGGCGGCTAAATTTTTGCTATAAATTGTTATTTTTGGGATTATGGGCTGACCTTTTTCAAGTAGCTCCTTTTCCCGCTCATCAAGATTAATCATGGGCATAAAGCTTATAGCCAAATTTAAGGGGATAAAATATTTACCTATCTCTTCCTGCTTCAAAAGCTCATCAAGTTTAATAGCCCTTGTGATCGAGAAGGGCGGTATATCAGTTCTTACCAGCCTTTTCACATATGCGCCGCAACCTAACAGCTCACCGAGATCCCTTGCTATAGCCCTGATATAAGTCCCTTTACTGCATTCAATAATCAGATTTAAAAAGGGGTACTGATAACCTTTTACATTAATCCTGTATATGCTGACAGGTCTTGGCTTCAGAGAAACATCCCTTCCTTCTCTCACCATATCTGATACCCGTTCTCCATTCTGTTTGATAGCCGAATATTTTGGAGGTACCTGCATAACATCGCCAATAAATTTTTTAAGCTGAAGGTTAATTGTTTCCAGATCGGGCTGGATAGTTTCATTAATCATTTCAACATTGCCTGTCAGATCCAGCGTGTCGGTAGTCCTGCCAAGCTCAAAGACCGTATCGTATATCTTAGGCAGATCTGTAATATAGTTTAGTATTTTAGTTCCTTCGTTGATGCCTGTCACAAGAAGTCCAGAAGCAAACCTATCCAGTGTGCCCGAATGCCCTATTTTCCTGATTCTGAATCTTTTTTTTATCAGGTTCAATACATCTGAGGAGGTAACATTTTCAGGTTTGTTAATAAGCAGTATGCCATTCATATAGATTGTTTAGGAATTTTCTACCATGACAAATAGATCCAATCAAAAGTCAAACCATTTATCAGAACAGATTTTCATATTCCTTAATGGTATTAACAACCTTTTCCTTTACATCAGAAAGACTGCCTCTGACAGTGCATCCCGCCGCATTTCTGTGCCCCCCGCCTCCAAGCTTAATGGCTATCTTAGATACGTCAAAAAGCCCTTTTGAGCGCAGGCTGAGCTTATATGTATTCTGATCAACCTCTTTAAAAAGTATGGATATCTCCACACCATCTATCGCCCTTCCAAAGTTGACAAAACCTTCTGTCAGGTCTTCTGATGCCTCTGCATTTTTAAACATCTCCTTATGAACATGCATAAGTGCCACACGATTATTCATAACCAGTTCAAGAGTATTCAATACCATACCCAGTAGCTTCATTCTCTCATAGGGGAAGCTTTCATATATATTTTTTGACACTTCCCAGGGCTGTACTCCAAGCTCTATTAGTTTTCCACATATTTCAAAACTTTTTGAAGATGTGGAGGAGTACCTGAATGAGCCTGTATCAACCAGTATGGCAGTATAAAGATTGACCGCCATTTCATAGGTTATCTCTATCCCCAGCTCTTCAAAAATCCTATAAACCACCTCGCCTGCCGCTGCAGCATTTTTGTCAACCATATTTATATGCCCGAAATTTGGGTTTGTGGAGTGGTGATCTATATTTACTATCCTTAGCTTCTCAAGCTTGTTTTTAAGCTTTCCAATCCTGTCAAGCTCTCCACAATCTATTACAAATATGCAGTCATATTCATCTGCCGAGTAAATCTCAGAGACAATATTTTCAGTACCTGGTAGAAATTTAAGAATCTTCGGGAGAGGTGATTCATTATAAACACATACATTTTTTCCGAGATTTTTCAAAGCATGATAAAAAGCAAGAGATGACCCGATTGCATCACCTTCTGGATCCACATGAGAGGCTACTATAAAAGAATTATAATTTTCAATAACTTTTTTTATCTCTTCTACACTCACAACCGATCCTTTATTTTTCTTTTATTTTATCAAATAAATCCAGGGTATCATCATAAATAAATCTCAGTTCGGGAACTCTTCTCAATTTTGCCTCATCTCCCAGCTCTCCTCTCAGAAATCCCCTGGCACTTTCAAACCCCTTCTTAACCCTGTTTAAATCTTGATCTTTATGGACGTAGAAATAAACCTTTGCCTCGCTAAAGTCATCGGTCAATACCACATTTGTTATAGACACACCTTCCAGTCTCGGATCCTGTACCTCTTTCACTAATAGCTCAGCTATTATTCTCATAATAAGAGCTTCCATCCTTTTTTTTCTTCTACCTTCTACCAACTTATAATCTCCTTTTCAATCTCTGCTATCTGGCAGTCAAAATTTGTTTCCAAAAAGAGAGAAATTTTGTCAATTATGCTTTCCAGCTTTTTATGGTCACTGGAAACCAGACTAACTCCTATCATTGCCCTCTGCCACATATCCATATAATCAACCTCAGCAACTGAAGCAGGAAACCTGTTTCTCAGGTTATCGGTAATTTTTTTTACAACCTGTCTTTTCTCCTTAAGTGACCGTGCATAGGGAACATGTATATCAATCTTAAGTATACCTATATACATCAGGATTTTGTGTCATCCAGCTTAACTGCTATCTGCTGGGTCTCGTAAAACTCAAATAGATCTCCCTGTTTAATATCATTAAAACCCTCTATGGACATACCACATTCAAAACCCTGGGCAACCTCCTTAACATCGTCCTTGAACCTTTTTAATGAAGAAAGCCTGCCCTCAAATATAATATTTTTGTCCCTTATAACCTTAACAGTGTTATTTCTTGAGACCTTTCCTTCCAGAACAAAACATCCAGCAATAGTACCGATTTTAGATATGGAGAAGGTCTGTCTGACCTCTGCCTTTCCTACCAGAACCTCCTTAGTTATGGGCTTTAGCAAACCTTCAAGAGCAAGCTTTACATTGTCTATAAGCTCATAGATTATGTTATAGATTTTAATGTCTATATTATTTTTTTCTGCCAATCCAGCTGCTTTGGGATCAACCTTTACATTAAAACCTATAATAATGGCTTTTGAAGCCTCTGCTAACATCACATCACCCTCATTAATTGAGCCCACTCCAGAATGAATAATATTTACTTTAACCTTTGAAGAGGAGATCTTATTCAGAGACTCTGAAACAGCTTCGACAGAACCCTGAACATCTCCTTTCAGAACTATATTTAGCTCCTGTATCTCACCCTGCTGAATCTTTTCGTAAATATCCTCAAGCGATAGTTTGGCTTTCTTTGCCATCTCCTTTTCTTTCAGCTTCTGTTCCCTCATAGTAGCTATCTGTCTTGCCTTTCGCTCATCGGAAACTATTATAAACTCATCACCCGCCTCAGGAACTCCAGGTAGCCCCAGCACCTCAACGGGCGTTGATGGACCTGCCTTATCTATCCTTTTCCCTTTATCGTTAAACAAAGATCTTACTCTTCCGTATAGAGTACCTACTATGAAAGGATCACCCACTTTCAGGGTGCCTTCCTGAACCAGAACTGTAGCAACAGGACCTCTACCTTTGTCAAGCTTGGATTCTATAATAACTCCTCTAGCAAGCTTATCAGGATTTGCCTTCAGTTCCAGCACTTCTGCCTGAATGAGTATGAGATCCAGAAGCTCCTCTATGCCTATTCGTTTTTTTGCAGATACTTCGGCATATACGGTCTGTCCACCCCACTCTTCAGGTATTAACCCCTTTTCTGCCAGCATATTCTTTACTCTATCAGGATTGGCACCGGGTTTATCAATCTTATTTATTGCCACTATAATGGGCACATTGGCAGCTTTGGCATGATTAAGTGCCTCTATGGTCTGTGGCATGGGTCCCTCATCGGCGGCAACCACCAGAATTACTATATCTGTAGCCTTAGCACCTCTCGCCCTCATAGCAGTAAAGGCTTCATGCCCCGGTGTATCAAGAAAGGTAATTGTACCTCTGGGCACCTCTACCTGATAGGCACCTATATGCTGGGTTATTCCACCAGCCTCCTTATCAACCACATTTGTCTGTCTGATAGCATCAAGAAGCGAGGTTTTTCCATGGTCAACATGACCCATTATGGTTACAACAGGTGATCTCTTAACCTTTTTCTCCTCTTCCTGAGCCGTAACCTCCTCAGCCAGAAGATCTTCAATCTCCACTCCTACCTTTTCAACTTCAAATCCGTATTCGCTCGCTACTATTGCCGCCGTATCGGCATCTATTATATTGTTTATTGTAACCATCATCCCGAGGTCAAAAAGCGTCTTTATTACAAGAGCTGCTTTTATGCCCATCCTTTTGGCAAGTTCGCCCACCGTAATAGCTTCAGAAATCTTAAGCGGCTTTTTCTGTGCAGGCTTCTGTAGCTCTATCTCTTCCTGTTTTTTCTTCTTCTGTAGTAACAGCTTATCCTCTCTTTCTTTCAGTTCGAGAAGCTGATCCTTCTTAAGAGTTTCCTTCTTTTTGTCAAACCCCTTTCTCTTTTCAGTTGGTTTCTCAACAGGCACTTCAGCAGGTTTTACCTCCTTAGGTGTCATGACCACCTCTTTCCTGCCAGGAGCAAGAGTAGTTTCTTTGCTCTTTACCTGTCTGTCAAACTTCTCTCTTTTGTAAGGCGGTTTCTGCTGATAGGGCTTCCGTTCCTGAACCTGTGGTCTTTCAACCTTATGAAATTCAGCAGGTTTTTCAACTTTTATAGTTTCTGCTGGAGCTTCCTTTATCTTCTGCTCCAGCTCTTTTTGTATCTTTTCTTCCTCTTCCCTTGAAAGACGTACCTCTTCTTTCTCCGAATATTTTTCTATCTTTTCTTCCTTAGGTTTTTCAACAATTAAAGGTTTTTCTTCCTTTTTAGGCTCTTCTGCTGGTTTTTCAGGCTCAGCCTTTACAGTCTCCTCCTTTTTCACCTCCACTTCAGCTGGCTGTTCCTCAATCTTTTTCTCTTCTTCTGGCTTGGGAACCTCTTTTTTAACCCTTCTCTTCACACCTATGCCAACAACCTTTACCTCTGCACCTGCTTCTTCATAAGTTTTTCCTACCTTTTGAAGCTGTTTCCATCTCTCTTCAAATTTCTCTGCGTCATCTTCATCTATATTTTTCTTAATATTCTTTGCTTCAATCCCCATATCCTTTAAAACAGAAAAAACCTCTTCCTTTTTTGTCTCATCGATCTTCAGCTTTTTCATCAGTTCCTGAATACTTATTTTTGCTTTTGCCATTACTAACTTCTCCTAAATTATTTATTATTCCTTACCTTCATCATCAGGAATTAAATTCTCATCGAGATAATACTGGTCAAGCTCTGCCTGAATATCCTTAGAGCTCTTTGTGCCTTTTGATTCACTTTTGACAACAAGCTTCCACCCTATAAGCTTTGACGCAAGTTTTATATTTGAACCTCTTTTTCCTACTGCAAGAGCAAGCTGATTATCGGGCACGATTATCTCAGCAGTTTTCTCATTTTCATCCACAACAAGCCTTGTAATCTCTGCCGGAGACAGGGCATTGCATATATACTTAACTATATCATCATCCCACAGAACAATATCAATCTTTTCGTTTCTTAGTTCCTGGACAATATTCTGGATTCTTGACCCCTTATAGCCTATACAGGCGCCAACCGGGTCAATGTTTAAATCTTTGCACTTTATTGCCACCTTAGCCCTGTTTCCTGGATCTCTGGCGACACCCATTATAGTTATAGTACCATCGTATATTTCAGGAACCTGAGCTTCAAGAAGTTTTTCTAAAAATTTTGGATGAGTCCTTGAAAGCACAATTCTTGTGCCCCTGTTATCCTTTACCACATCAACAAGACAAGCCCTTACCCTGTCACCTGGAGTAAACATCTCTCCCGGAATAAGGTCCTGGAACAGCAACTGAGCCTCGCTTTTTCCAAGGTCAACTATAAGATTCTTCTTTTCAACCCTTCTGACTATTCCGCTTACTATTTCGCCTTTTCTTGATATATATTCATTATAGATGCTGTTCTTTTCTTCCTCTTTAAGCTTCTGGATAAGAATCTGCTTCACCTGATGGGCTCCGATTCTCCCTAAATCAACAGGACTTTTATCAAAAACTATCTCGTCTCCAATTCGGAAATCTGGATCAATCTTTTTTGCTTCATCTATAGATATCTCTCTATTGGGATTGGTAACCTTTTCTACAATTACTTTTATCTCCTGGATAATCGGTTTATTAGTCTCCTCGTCAAAAACAACCTCGATCTCCTTATCTTCTCCCATCTTTTTTCTGGCTACCTGCTCAATGGACTTTAACAAAATTTCCCATACTGTATCTTTGGAGATCCCCTTCTCCTTTGCCAAACTCTCTACAACACGGTTAAGCTCATAAATCATAAAACTCACTCCTCCATTAATCTATTTGAAGTTTTGCACTTTCTATGTCTTTAAAATTAATCTTTAACTCCTCATTTTGCAGCTCGATTACTATCTCTTCACCATCCACTGCTTTAATTATCCCCTCCATAGTCTTTTTGCCATCGTGAAATATTTTTAACTTAAACTTTGCTTTTGATCCGATCGATTTCTCAAAATGACTCAGTTTTTTAAGAGTTCTTGTAAGTCCTGGAGAAGAGACCTCAAGATTGTAAGAATGAGGCACAATATCTTCCACATCAAGCAAAAGATTAAGCTGCCTTGACACCTTAGTGCAGTCATCAATTGTAACACTTCCAGCTTTCCTTGATATGTAGATCCTTACAACCCATCCAGTACTCTCCCTCTTATATTCAAGGTCATAAAGCTCAAGCCCAAGCTTTTCTACCACAGGCTTGCATATCTCTTCAAGTTTTAGCGTTATCTCTCTTTCGTCCATTTTAAATGTCCTAAAATAAAAAAGTGGGTTATTCACCCACTTTAAAGGATAGTTTATTAAGCTTTTCTAAAAAAATCAAGAACTTTTTTATTTTTGTGACCAGATAGGTATAGACATATTAACCAGTTTTTTGATTTTATTGAAATAAAAGGATTTGAATGGAAGGATGCAAAGGAAACTATAAGCAGGAAAGAGGCTTTCCGCAGAATACTTGATATAATGAAGAGACTGGGTTTCTCCTGGCAGAGGAAGGTGAGACCACTTAAAGGATGGAGGAACAGCCTATGAGCGTTTTATACAAAGACAGGGCATTCAGTCACACCAATTGTCTTCATCATAGAAAACTTGCTTAAATCTGTTGAAATATTTAACATATTACTTAAACCATTCCAGACTGGTAAATATGTCTATACCAAGTGCCGTATTTTTATATCTTTTATCTTAATTTATATACCCGAAACCACTATGTCTGATACCAAAAGAGATGGACTGCCCGTATTACCATAAAACTCCAGATGGTCACCCATATCAATTATGTTTTTGAAAACATCCTTCACATTTCCTGATAGGGAAACGTTTGAAACTGCCTTTCTGTATTCACCTTTTTCGGATATGAAGCCATCAAATCCTACAGAAAACTCTCCTGTCACAGGATTGACGAGATGCATACCAATAAGACTAACAACAGAGATAACCTGTGTTAAATTTTTAAAATTATTTTCAATCTGGGTTTCTGCTAAGGGTTCAATGTAAATATTTGTATGGCTATTTAATGGCGGCGAGGATACTTTTATCCTTACGGAAGAGCCGTTTGAACTTTTTCCAAGCTTTTTCCCAAAGTAGCTGTCGTAAAGATATTCAGTTACATGCCCAGCTGTCATCAGTCTTTTTTCCATTGTTTTAAAACCTTCTCCGTCAAAGTAATATTTTAGCGAACCACTGGTTATGAAAGGATTATCAGAAATATTAAGCTTTTCTGAAAGCTCTGTATCAGCATCAAAGATAGTTTTTTTCTTGTAAACATTTTCTGCGATAAAACTTTTCGCCAGAACTTCAAGAAATTCTGCTGCAGACCTGCTATCAAAAAATATATAATATCTTCCACTTTGAACGGGGGTACCATTTAGAATATTAATTGCACGGCCATAGGCATTTTCAAGAATCGTCACTGGATCAATGCTT
>JBEQAF010000053.1:0-15391 GCA_041640455.1 bacterium | reverse complement strand
TAAATATTTGTATCGGATAGGTTATCCATCTTGTAAGATAGTAAAATACAACTCCAATGAGGCTGCCTGCAGTTCCCGGCATAAATGGTATATAGCCCAGAAAAAAACCTGTTGAAATGAGTTTATGGAAGAATTTTTTCAATTTTATTCCTTTGAAAAGTAAATATCACCAAAATAGGATATGGCGGTTGACCTGGTATCATCGGAGTCAATGGATAGGGCAATTACTATTTTCCTTTTTTTAAGCTCCATCCCCCACAAGCGCTTGAAATCTTCATATACATTCCTTTTCTCTTTAATAATTTTATTAAGCTCTGAAGCACCGTTTCTAAGTACAATATATTTAATGTTTGAAAACTTGGGGCTTTTATACTCACCGGGCGGTGCTGACGTGTCCCAGATATAGCCTATGGCTTTATAGTTTATGGTTTCTGGAAAAGATGGCGCTATAACATAGATCTGAGCAGCCTGATCATCTTTATCCTTAAATCTCACATCAGCCTGGTGTGGCAATGTTTCTACCTTCCATTCAAAGTTAATGAAAGGGTACTCTGATATATCCATATGAAGCTCTTTAATAAGGCTAAAAGAGCTGCTTTGAGATGTAAGCTTAAGCATCTTTTTTGACTGTTCAACTATTTTAAAATCAGCCTTGCCTTTAAACTCCTTGACCTTCCATTTACTGAAATCCATATTAGGATCGGTAATATTTATCACCTGCGAAAAACAGATAGAAGGCAGAGCCAGCAATATTAACATTAGAATCTTTCTCATAAAAGTTTTCCTTCTTGTTTTATTTTACCTGATTTTATCTTTTTTAAAAACTCCTCCTCTGTAATAATTGTTATGTTATAGCTTCTGGCAGTCTGTAGCTTTGAGCCTGGATTATCTCCAACAATCAAAAAGTTAATATCCTTTGTAACAGAGGATTTAACAGTACCTCCTTCAGCCTCCACAATTTTTTTTGCATCGTCCCTTGTCATTGAGCTTAATGTGCCTGTAAATACCACTGATTTGCCTGTAAAAAAGCCTTCTTCCCTTTTCTGATCTTTAAAGGTTATTCCTGATTGAATTAAGTTTTTTATGGCTTCAAGATTCTTCTGCTCTGAAAAAAATTCCCTGATGCTCTTGGCAACTACCGTCCCCACATCTTCAATTGATAAAAGCTCCTCCTCTGAAGCATTTATAATTCCATCTATATTTTTAAATCTTTCAGCCAGTTTTTTTGCCGTCACCTCTCCCACAAATCTAATTCCCAGTGCATATATAAATTTGTCCAGACTGGTTGATTTTGCCTTTTCAATAGAGTTCATAAGCTTTTCAGCAAGCTTTTTTCCCATCCGTTCAAGCAGATAAAGCTGTTCAGCCTTTAGTTTGAAGATATCCTCAATCCCCTTTACAATCCCTCTATCAACCAGCTGTTCGCATATTTTATCGCCAAACCCTTCTATATCCATGGCATCTTTTTTACAGAAATGTTTAATTCTCTCTTTTAGCTGAGCCGGGCAGTCTATGCCTGTGCATCTGATGGCTACCTCTCCTTCATATTTAATCGCCTTTGAACCACAGACTGGGCATCTGTCAGGTATCCTGAAGGGAGCAGCATTTTTATCTCTTTTTTCTTTTACTACCTTTACTACCTCCGGGATAACGTCTCCTGCTCTCTCCACCACCACGTAATCACCGATCCGTACGTCCAGACGGTCAATCTCATCCTGATTATGCAGCGTAGCTCTTGAGACAGTTACTCCTGCAATCTCTACTGGCTCAAATATGGCAACAGGTGTCAGTATCCCCGTCCTGCCCACGCTAACAATTATATCTTTAATTCTTGTGACAGCCTGCCTTGCCCTAAATTTAAAGGCAATTGCCCATCTGGGGCTTCTTGAAGTCTCTCCCAGCTCTTTCTGCAGTTTTAGACTGTTAACCTTAATAACAATACCATCAATCTCATAGGGGAGGGTATCTCTTATCTCTGACATTCGGCTATAATAATCAAATACCTCATCAAGACTTCTTACCTTCTCTATAAGCGGATTTACCTTTAATCCGAGAGCACTGATTTGCTGAAGGAAATCCCAGTGAGAATGAACATCCATACCTTCTATAAGACCATAACCATAGACAAAAATATCAAGAGGTCTCTTTGCTGTTATGTTTGGATCAAGCTGTCTCAGACTTCCACTGGCGGCATTCCTCGGATTGGCAAAGGGCGGTTTCCCCTGTTCTTCTTGCTGTTCATTTATTTTTTTAAATGCAGACTTAGATAGATAAACCTCCCCTCTTACCTCAAGAAGTTTAGGCGGATCTTCGGTTAGAAGAGTCAGCGGAACAGATTTAATGGTCTTTACATTGGATGTTACATCTTCACCGGTAACACCATCTCCTCTCGTTAGAGCTGTCTCAAGCTTTCCATTAACATAAATTAGCTCAACAGCGAGCCCATCAATCTTAGGCTCCAGCACGTACTCAATCTCCACATCCCTTTTGAGAAATCTCCTGATTCTATCAGTAAAGTCCTGAATATCCCTCTGGTCAAAGGCGTTATCAAGACTGATCATGGGCACTGAATGAGTTCTGGTCTGAAATTCAGAAAACGGCTCTCCACCTACCCGCTGTGTGGGAGAATCTTTTGTAATTAGTTCGGGATACTGTTCCTCTAACTTTTTAAGCTCTGAAAAAAGACTGTCATATTCAGAGTCTGATATCTCAGGAGCACTTTTGACATAATAAAGATAATCATGATAGCTAATCAGTTTTCTTAGCTCAGCTATTCTTTTCTCGGCTGAAGATTTATCCATCAGGATTAAAATAAACTATTTTTTGAAATTATTCAATAAGGGGATTTAAAAAGAAAGGGGCTAACTGCTCGCCAGCCCCTATTTCTTAGACATTTATTCGCTGTATTTAAGTCTTCCTGTCTCGACAGCTATAACAACTTTTGCAAATACAGTAAATATGAGAAAACCTAATGCATAAACACCAAGCGAGCAAACTATCTCAGGCAATGTGGGTAGATACTCGTGGATCTCACCTAACACGCCTGGGATAAAACCTGGTGTAATAAAGCCAAGCCCCTTCTCAATCCATACAGCTATAAAGATCAGCACACAGCCCACATTCATCAGTTTAACGCTTCTTACATTTCTCAGGGTAATGAATATAAGAAAAGCCGAAATATCAAGCACTATAGCAGTCCATATCCATGGCACAAGTGCGTTATGCCCATGCAAACCTTCCATAAGATACTGCATGGGTGCCAGATGAATGGTATCAGAATAGTATTCTTTGAACACCTCTGCACCAAACAGGAATAAGTTAAAAAACATTGAATATGCCATAATCTCAGCTATCTTGAAAAGCGCAGTATCCTGCACTTTTATACCCCCAAACTTTCTAATAATCTGAAGAATAATTACCATCAGAGCCGGTCCTGAACAAAAAGCCGATGCAAGAAATCTTGGAGCCAGAATCGCCGAGTTCCAGTAAGGTCTTGCTGGAAGAGGATTAAATATAAAAGCTGTTACAGTGTGGATTGATATGGCAAAGGGGATGGATAAAATAATGAGCGGAACATAAAATTTTGTATTGGGTTTCTCACCTGTATAGCCTTTGTAAGTTAGATAAAAAGATATTATAAGGTTAAGTATCAGATATCCATTCAGAACTATAACGTCCCAAGCAAGCATGGAGCTTGGAAGATTTAATATACCACCCAGAAAGGGTAGAAGATGCCAGAACCTATCGGGTCTTCCCACATCTACCATTATCATTCCTAAGCACATAACAATGGCACTAACTGCCATAATTTCACCGTAAATGGCTATCTCCTTGATTGCCTGAAAGTGGTAAACATAGGCAGGAACAACAAGCAGAACTGCTGCAGCTGCAACACCCACAAGAAAGGCAAAGTTAGCAATGTAAACAGGCCATATTATGTGCTGTTCCAGACTGCCTTCGGGCTGAACCATGTTAAATTCATGATAATAAAAATAACCCATACCGGCTATAAGCGCAAGAAGTAATCCCACCCATGCATAATAAAGCTTGCTTCCTATTAAGATCTCTTTAATGGCTCCAGTTAAAAACTTAATAAGTTTCATATCTAAGCTCCCTCAATTACTAATTATGGAAGAAATAGAAGAACCTGCCGTCGTTATTAAGGTCTTCCTTCAATCTGAATACTCTCATTTTATCAATTATCTGTCTTATCTCGCTATTAGGATCAAGCAGATTGCCAAATTTTCTTGCGCCCACAGGACATGCTTCAACACAGGCAGGATATTTTCCTTCTCTCGATCTCTGGATGCAAAAGGTACATTTTTCCACTACGTTTCTCGGTCTTGGTCTATTCCCAAGATAGTGAACATTTGTATTAATCTCATCCTTAGGTATTTGGGTAACACCTCTGTTAAACCTTCTTCCAAAATAGGGACAGGCACTCATGCAATATTTGCAACCAATGCACCAGTTGTAATCAATCACCACCAATCCGTCTTTTTCATGCCAGGTTGCCTTGATGGGACATACTTTAACACAAGGCGCCTTTCTGCACTGCTGACATTGAACTGGCATATAGTAGTAATTAGGTTCGGGAACCAGATCAGCTTCATAGTAATGTTCAGATTTCTCAAGATCCATACTTCCTTTTGGGAGTCTCAGAACCCTTATATACTGAATCTGAGGTCTTCTTGATAAATTATTTTCCTTAACACAGGCTGTGACACACTTTCTACAGCCTATACATTTTGATAGGTTCAAAGCATAGCCAAATGATACATCAGGAATAGCCTCTGTTGCCTTAACAGTAAACTCTTTCCCGTAAGTCTGCTTATACTCATCAGCCAGTCTTTTTAGCACCTTTTCTTTCTCTTCTTTAGTCATCTCCATAAAATGCTTCTGAAAATACTCTTCAAAGCTAAACTTTGAAGCTTCTGAATCTGTCAGCGGAGCAAGCGCCACTGCTGCACCTGCCATCAGACCTTTTAAAAATTTTCTCCTTTGTATAAAACTATCCTTCAATATCTTCATAACATAACACCTCTGTTATTAATGTTTTTTATTCTTTACTTTGTGGGCATCTGGTCTGATAGGAGCTGGGTCGGGCTTCATAGATTTAAATCTGGGAGTATGCGGATCATGGCAGTGAACGCAAAGCAGATACTGTTTTTCTCCGTTCCAGTAGCCTGTCCTTTTACCATGAATACCTATTTTCCACTGTTCATAAACGTTACCGTGACACTGACCGCAAAGCCTGTAAGATTCTTGAAATTTAACCTGCTCCCCGTTAGCAAGCCTCAACCTGTCCATATTTCTTTCATCATGGCAATCATAGCACCAGCGATCTCCATGATGTTCAATCTTAATATCCTGATGCATCTCCTTTAGCTGGCGAACTTTTTTGTTTCTGTCAAGCCCTTCATGGCAGTTCATACAGGGAAATATATCCTTATTTGAAAAGGGTGGATAAGGAACTGGAAAAAGCTTTTCTTTGGTTGCATGAGCCCATGAGCTTAGCATTATCATTATGGTAATTAATAATAGGATTTTTTTCATTTAATCCCCCTGTTCTTAAAAATCCTTTGTATTATATTTAAAAAAAAAGGGCAAAGTCAAGATTGACCCTGCCCATTTTTTTTAAATTTCAATTATTTTTTATTAATTATATTTTGCTAATTTACTTCTTCTCCAGCTTTTTAAGATAATCCTCTATTAGCTCAAAGTTATGCAACGGTTTCCCCTCTTTTAAATGTTTTAGTCTGGCTTTTGTATCCTTATCAGCTTTCTGCATAAGACTATTGATCTTTTTTACCAATTCTGCCTCTTTGTTCAGCCACTCCTCCAGACTTGATGCTACCTTTTCATCATGACAGTTAAGACATTGAGACTTTACAATAATCCCCTTCTGAGGTCTACCCTGCATTATTTTGTGACAATCAATACACTTAATCTCAGCTTTAGCCTTAAAGCTGGGCATGGGATTTTTTGGGTTTATAACAGTTCCATAATACAGATCTCTTACCTCAACATGGCATTTCTGACACCTGTCTTCTTTTACGTCCCAGTGATGGCAAGATACACAATCTTCTATTAATGTTTTGCCATGGTCATCAAATCCGCTATGGCAGTCCAGACAGCCCATCTTTGCCTTCTTCAGATGCACATAATGGTTATAGTTTACGGTATGGTGGGGCACCTTAAGCTGGTCTATGTCTTTGTGACAGTTTCTGACGCAGGATACCTCTTCCAGCTTTATGGGAGAAGGCTTATATGTTTTATCAAGAGATAATATTATACTTTCCAGACCATTAATGAGTTTTGCATACTGAGTTGATATCTTCTCATAATTATGAACGCCCTTTGAACCATCGTATTTTAGCTGTTCATAAAGCTTTGATAGCTCTTCAAATTTCTGTTTGTCTTCCTGCTTACCTTTCTGAATAATCTTCTCTGCTTTTGTAATAACGTCCGTTGCTCTTCTTGCATAAGAACATATCTCATCCTGCCATTTTTTCATAACCTCTTTAAATCTTTCCTTATTGTTATGGCATCTTACGCAGGACTTATTGCTTGCTCTAAAATCTACAAAGGGTATATGACAGTCCACGCAAAGAATTCCCATCTTCCCCTTAAAACTTGAATAATAGTTTTCGCCCTGATAGGGATGGCACACATCGCATTTGCTTCTCGGAGCCTTAACATCATTGTGACAGTCAAAGCAACCTTTTCTTTCAGGATGGCTCTTCTCTCCAGTATCAGCATGGGCAACCTTCCAGTGACATTCTGTGCAGTACTTTTCCGTAAGTTCATCATTATGATGCTTTATCTTTAGCCCATGAATCATAGTCTTGCTTCTTATATCTTTATGACAGCTATAGCAGGATTCCCAGGGGGCTTTTGCTGATTCTCTGATAAGCTTTTTCATCTTTTCAGGATCTCTTACCAGTAGATGATAGGCACCGTGTTTAACAGCCATTATCTTGGCAATAAGATAATTAATCTTTCCTGGCTTTACATGACAGTCCAGACACTCAACACCTTTCTGGGCATGTTTGGATTTATTCCATGTACCACAAGCTGAGCCCATCTCGTGACAGGAAAGGCAGAAACCTGGCTTTGAAGTGGCATGCAAAAAAGCTCCACCACCGAAATAGAGCAGGGGGATAGCGATTATGATAGCTATTATTATTGTTTTTCTGGAAAAGCAATACCATTTTTTCTTTTCTACTTTTACTTCCTCTTTTAGTTCATCTTTTTCCTGTTCTTTTCTCTCTTCTTCCATAAAAACCCCCAAAATTAATCTTTATTTATATTTAAAAAAACTAATTGACAATTTTTAATAATTTTTTGCTAATTGTCAAGAGTAAATATTTTTTGACAGATTATTGATTTTCCTTTATCATAATTTAAAATCCTATGAATTTTAAGGAAATTCAGAAACTTTTTGAAAAAGATCTTGAGTATGTCAATGAAGAGATTAAAAAATCTCTCGACTCACCCATATCCTTTATTGGGAAGGTAGCTTCTTACCTTATAGAAAGTGGGGGTAAAAGATTCAGACCGCTTGTTCTGGTGCTTTCATCCAGAGCCTTTGGATATACCGACTCAAGGATGTTTTCCATTGCAAGTACCCTTGAGTTTATTCATACAGCTACCTTATTGCACGACGATGTGGTTGATTATGCCGAACTACGTAGAGGTCAACCAACGGCAAATATACTGTGGGGGAACGAGGCTACGGTTCTGGTAGGCGATTTTCTTCTTGCAAGGTCTTTCCTGAAGCTGGTTCAGGATGGAGACTTAGAGATACTGGACTGCGTATCAAAGGCTACCACTAAAATGGCTGAGGGTGAGATTCTCCAGCTTTTAAAGACCAACGAACCCAAAACCACTGAAGAAGAATATCTGGATGTTGTATATTCAAAAACTGCTGTACTTATCTCCGCAGCTGCCGAGATAGGTGCCATTCTTGGTGGTGGCAATAGAGAAGAAAAAATACGGATGCGAGAGTTTGGAAAAAATCTTGGAATTGCTTTTCAGATTGTGGATGATACCATAGATTATCTGGTGGATGACCAGACCATGGGGAAGACCAGAGGTCAGGACTTTTATGACGGGAAGGTAACACTGCCTTTTATATACGCATATAGTATGGCAGACAATAATGAAAAAATCTATCTGGAAGAGCTGTTTCTCAAAGACGAAAAAAGCAAAGATGATTTTGAAAAAATCTTTGATCATCTTAGCAGGGTAAACGCCTTTGAGGAATCCTTTAAAAGGGCTAAAGAGTTTGCAAGGCTTGCAAAGGAAAATGTTGATTTTATCAAGGAGCCATACAGAGAGTATCTTTTAGCTCTCGTTGACTACACTATTGAACGAAAACTATGAGAGCTTTTTATAGAACTCTTATCGTTTTTTTTCTTATCTTATATCCTGAGTTATGCAAATCTGCTTTAAATGTTAAAGAGTTCAGAAACGGGCTAAATGCTGTCATTTTTGAAGACAGAACATCTCCTGTAATATCACTTCAGCTCTGGATCTCCGCTGGTAGCACATCAGAAACCGATGATGAAGCAGGATATGCCCATTTTCTTGAGCATCTTACTTTCAGAAGCAAGGACATTGCCAGAAGAATAGAGATTCTGGGTGGAGACATTAACGCTTACACATCTCTGGAGAAAACAGTTTATCACCTTACCATACCCAAAGAGCATCTTGAAGAAGGGCTTAAAGTGCTTGCAGACATCTTTTACTCCACCGAGTTTACAGAAGAAAGCTTTAATGCAGAAAAGGATGTGATACTTGAAGAGATGAAAAGAGGCTACGATTCACCAGAAAGAGTGCTATACAAAACCTTTTTCGAAAGTGCTATAAAAGATCATCCAGCAAGACGCCCTGTTATAGGCTATGAGGAAAATATTAAACAGGCAACCCCTGTAAAACTATATGATTTTTACAACAAATTTTATATTCCAGAAAAATCTTTTATCGTAGCAGCTGGAGATCTGGAAAGTCATAAAGTAACGGAATTTATTGAAAATATATTTAGCCGAAACAAAAAATCAGACAGTTTAAAAAAGGACATTACCAGAACAGATATCTCTTTTCAGCCTGGAATTTTTATTAAAGAGAAAGATATTAAATCCTGTTACATTATGGTTGGTTTTCCCACTCCAAATATTTATAGTAAAGATGTGCCCGTCATAGATGTACTTTCTTATCTGTATGGTGAATCTTCCACCTCATTGCTTAATGAAGAGCTTAAAGAAAAAAAACAGCTTGTAAGCTACATATACAGTTATCAATTCTCTTTAACAGATCTGGGATTTTTTATAATCCAGGCAAACTTTCCCTGCAAAAACACCGAACAGGTTGTTGAAGAGATTGGCAAAGCACTCTTCACCAGCTCTTTTACCGTTGAAGAAAGCTCTCTGAAAAAGGTCTTAAAAAACTATGAGGCAAACTACTACTTTTCCCGAGAAAAGTATAATGATATTGCAAGAGATATGGGCAGTTCATTCTTATATTTTAAAGATCCCAATTATTCTCGGAAATATATAGAACTTATCAGATCGGTATCCCGAAAAGACCTGCTCCGGGCAAGAGAGAGGTTTATTAAACCCGAAAAGATGACCCTCGTGGTTCTCACCCCCGAAAGGTCAGACAAGAACTTACTTATTGATAATCTGAACAGAATAGTAGACAGCTATAAAAGTCAGGAGAGAACCTTTTCTCAGATAACATTAAAGAACGGCTTAAAGATTGTCGTCCAGAAAAGAACAGGTCAGCCAACCTTTGCTTTTAATCTGGCAGGGCTTGCAGGACAAAGACTGGAGGAGAAGGCTGGATTATCCTATCTTACAGCTTCATCATTTTTAAGAGGCACAAAAAACAGATCCTATAAAAATATCATCGAAGAGATCGAACTTATTGGTGGTTCCATAAATGCCTATTCAACCAAGAATATGACAGGTGTCAGCGGACAGTTCTTAAAAGAAGACTTTGAAAGAGCAATATCTCTGCTGTCGGAGATATTACGAGAATTTAATCCAAAGAAGGAAGAGGTAGATAAGGTAAAAAGATTGATTTTAGAAGAGATAAAGAGAAAAAAAGAGAGACCTACAAGTCTGCTCAGAGATATTTATTTCTCAAATATTTTCAATGGTACAAACTTTGCCAATCCCACAGAAGGCACAGAAGAGACGATTAATAGTATTGATCAGGAAGAACTAACAAAGGCTTTTTATAACATATTTTCACCAGACAGGTTATTTATGACCATCTCCGGTGACCTTCCCGATGGATACGAAGAGATTCTTAAAAAACATCTTGAAACCATACCGACAAGACAAACCACAGCTGTGAGAAACATACAGCCAAGAGCTTTAAAAAAAGAGCTCATCGAAAGTTCCCAGTTTAATCAGTCCCATATACTTGTTGGATTTATAATCCCCTCCGTATACTCTCCGCTACGGGCAAATTTTCATATATTAAGCAACATCCTTTCAAACCAGAGCGGAAGGCTCTTTGTGAACCTCAGGGATAAGAAGGGGCTTGCCTACTCGCTTGGTGCCTTTATTTTTGAATTTCCTGAATTTTCTCTACTCAACCTTTACATAGGTACTTCACCTGAGAAGACAGAAACAGCAAGAAAGGGACTTATTGAAGAGCTGGAAAACCTTGTAAGAGAAGGTGTTGGCGAGGAGGAAATATTAAAGGCAAAAAACCAGATAATTTTTAGCTTTGCTGAAAGTTTGCAGAAAAACTCCGATGTTGCATCTACTTATGTTCAGAATTATATTCTTTTTAATAACCCTCTTCATTACACAAAATTTCAGGAAGAGATAAAAAAAATCAATTCTAAAAATCTAATAGAGCCCTTGAAAGATTATCTAAAGCCAGAAAAAGCTATTATAGTAATTCTTCAAGGAAAAAGCTGATAAGTAAACCCTTTTCCTTCAATAAAATCAAAAAACTGGTTAATATGTCTATACCTATCTGGTACAAACATTAAAAAAATATTGCTAAAAAATGCTATTTATGGTAAATATTACAGATATTTTTTGCGGGGCGTAGCGCAGCTTGGTAGCGCACCTGCCTTGGGAGCAGGGAGTCGGAGGTTCAAATCCTCTCGCCCCGATATACACTCCGACCTATTATAATGCGCCCGTAGCTCAGTAGGATAGAGCAACAGACTTCTAATCTGTGGGTCAGAGGTTCGAATCCTCTCGGGCGCGCTTTTCTTGTTGTTTAAAATTTTTTTGCCGCTTCCTCAAGCATTCTTCTGGTATTCTCACTAAACCAGCATTGAATAAACTCATCCTCATCAGACTCTGCCCTCTTTAGATATTGTTCTATAATAGCTCTTGTTTTGTTCCTTTTTATGGCTGAAAAGGCAGTTCTGGGCAGGCTTGCAAAGATTTTCATTTTTTGTAGTGTTTTTAACTCTAAATCCTGTTCTTCAAAAATCTCGTTTATAATACCCGTTTCTTTCCCCTGAAGAGGGTTTATAAATTCTCCAGAATATAATAGATAGTTTGCATTATTATGACTGGTAATCTGCCTGAGTATAAGGTCTGCCAGAAAAGGAACCGGCACCCCCAGTTTTATCTCATTTACCCCGAGGAAAAGCTTTTTTCCAATAGATGCTGTACGAAAATCAGCGGATAAAACAAGGATAAATCCACCTGCAACTGCATGCCCACTGATCATTGCACAGGTAGGGATTGAAAGATCATAAACCTTCAGGATTAATTTGTTAAAGCTTCGGTAAAAGTTTCTCATCTCCCCATCCTTATAACCTATAAGTTCTGGTAGATCAAAACCCATGGAAAAAAACTTTTCTCCTCCTGTTATGATAAGAGCGGAAAAATCCTTTTCAGCCCTTCTCAAAGCCTCATCCAGCTTATGGATAAGCTCAAGACAGATGGGGTTTGTTACTCCCTTTGTCAGCCTTACAATACATATATTTTCTTCTGCTTTAATCTCTAACATAAAAATTACCTCCGATAATTTTCTCTTATTTTAGTCTTTTAGACTGATTATTTCAATTTTACTTGTTGTTTAAAAGTAGTAGCTGTTTTAAAATAAGCCTGTGGATAATCTTCAGAATATATTTGGCACTCTGGCAAAAAAATTAAAAATACCAAAAATATATAGGTACGATCTTTCAGAACTCTGGCGTCAGGTGGCAGGAGATATAATTGCAAAGATATCCTTTCCTGAGTTTGTTGAGGATGGTATATTTACTATAGCAGTGCAGGATCCTGTATGGATCAATCAGCTAAATCTTTTGAAGAACGAGTTCATTAGACGCATAAATGAGATAAATAAAGATAATGACATAAGGGATATAAAATTCAGAATAGGTAGGGCTAAAAACCCTGCACTCAAAAAATCTGAAACCTTTGTTTATAATCTGGACAGAGTTAAACTTGACCAGTCGGATCTGAATTTTATTGAAGAAAATATAAAGGTAATTAAAGATAAGGAGCTTAAAGAGATAGTCAGAAATGTGTTTATCTGCTCTCTGAAGAGGCAGTATCTCTCCGAAAAAAAGGAGGAAGAATAGTCAGCCCCCTCCCTCCCTTTTTTATAGCCTCAACAATTATTAGATTTGCATTTTTATTGCTAAATGGATATACAGGCAGTACCCTTTTGGGTTCCAGCCCAAATTCCCGCATAAAATAGAACAGGTCTACAGCTCTTTCTGCAAGATAGGAAAGGCAGATACGACCCTTATCTTTTAATATTCTGCAGGATGCAAGTAGAAGCTCTTCGAGAGTCCCCAAAGTTTCATGCCTTGATATGGCTCTTTTAATATCTCTGCTAACCCTTCCTTCGTCAGGCTTTCTGTAAGGAGGATTAGTAATCACAAGATCAAAAAACTGATGATATTTTTTATAGATATTACGGTAATCCTCGTTTAAGGGTATTATAGATTCAGAAAGATTGTTATATTCAATATTTCTAACTAAATAACTGAATATCTCTTTCTGGATCTCGACTGCGTATATTTTGACATGTTCAAATCTTCTGGCAGTAATAAGAGATATAAGCCCTGAACCTGCTCCGAGGTCTGCTATTAAGCTACCTTTCTTTATATTTTTTAAAAAACCTGCAAGCAGAAGGGAATCTTCATTATATCGATATGAGCCTTCTGGCTGATATATTTTTAAACCGAGCCCCTTAAACTGGTCTCCAATCAGCATACTAAAACTGATAGATTACCGCACCTGAAGGGATTTTAGGATAAAAATAGGTAGATTTTTGCGGCATGGTCTCTTTTGTGCTAATAACCTTTTTCAGATTTTCTACTCTCGGATACTGAAGTATAAAGGCTACCTGCTTATCTCCCGACTCTACAAGTCTTATGGTTTCTGACTCATCCTTGCAGTAGGATATCTTTTTCTGGTTCTTAAGATCCTCTTCATCAATATTTAAAGCAGGTTTTAATATGCCATAAAAAAGAATATTAACATCCAGAGCCTTTAAAACATCCGGCATGTGTTCCGGGAATAGACTGTTTAGGCTTTTCATATCGGGTGTGAGAAGAACCAGTCTATCTGCAAAGCCACAGATAATTCTGGTTTCGGGAGATTTCTTTATCCCTTTATAAAGCTCTTTCAAAGCTGATTTATCAATATCAGAAACAATAAAATACTGCTTAAGATAGTTATAAAACCTATCTTTATCAAACTCTGTATCGGATACGAGTCTGTGGGTAGGCAGAATAAGAAGATTTGGATCCGAAAGATTTGAAAAATACATTAAACAATAGTCTATACTTTCATTATTTATCCCTTTCTCTCTTAACTCTCTATTTACCCTCAAGGCTGTCTCATACCTGTGATGCCCATCGGCTATTATGAGTCTTCTATCTGACATAAACTGGCTTATTCTCTGATTTATCAGATTATTATTAGAAAGATACAGGGTATTTTTCACATTCTGATAATCGGTAAAGCTAAAAAGCTCTTTTAGATCTGAACTTTTAATCAGATTCTCTATAGTCAGATCCTGATCCTCATAAACTGCATAGACAGCGCTGAAGTAGGCATTGCAGGAGATGGTCAGTCTGAAACGGTCTTCCTTAGGACCTGACTGGGTTTTTTCATGGGGCATTATGGTATCAAGACCATATTCTGAAAGCCTGTACAACCCATAAAAGCCAAATTTTTCATAGCTTTTCCCCTCATACTGAAACTCCTGCTTAAGAATGTAAAAAGCATCATCAAAGCTTTTTAACAGCACATTCTTCTTAAGCCAATCATTGAAATAATACTTTGCCCTTGAATAAACATTATTGTTCTCATCATCGGTATCGTATCTTTTTCCAAAATCTATCTTTACAAAGTTATATTCATGCCTGCCATAAAAATCATCCTGCATCTTTTCGTCAATAATATCATAGGGTGGCGTAAGCACATCCTCCATAGACCTTATTATCTGGGGGTTGTAGGTAATACCCCTGAATGGTTTTACTATATTCACATAATCCTCCCTTTAAGCATGCCACATATAGTCTTCAAAGTTTTTCTTCGGCACCGTAATCACCATATTTCCTCTGATGGGAAATCTCACAGTCTCCTGAGTAGCCAGTTTGAGATTAATATAGAAAGCTATTATATCCTCTTCTACAGCTCCCAGAAGAGAAAGTGGGATTTTTATCTCCAGAATTCGTTGAAAAGCACTTTCTACAACAGATTCATTATCGCCCTTTCTCAGAATGAACGTCGGCAAGCCATTTTTATCAATGCTTCCGTCCAGCTCAATGTTTTTTAAAGGGAAATAAAATTTAATATTAAGAGGAAAGTTTTCCGGGTTCTTTAAAAATCCATTCTCTGGATCAAATCTAAAATACATATTCTCCTCATTAAACCCCACCAGAAGTTCTTCAAAATAAACAGTGCTTCTGTGCATGGCAAAGCCGAACTTGGTAAGGTTAAAACTGCCTGACCCGAGCCATTCAAAGTAGCTGGATACCTTGCCATCAATTTTGGGTTCAATGTAGCTTAATATCTCCTTATCAGGAGATATATCTTTACCTTTCTTAACTATAGGTGTGTTTAAACCTTCAGGATATTTTCTCCCCAGATTTATATAAATGTCCTTAATGTAATTTCTGAAGAGTTCATCAAACTCCAGCTCAAACTCCGTTGAATGTTCATCTCCATACCACCAGCACCAGTCACTACCTTCGGCAATATAGAGGCTCTCCATTACTTTTTCGAGCTTCTCCTTTTCCAGTTGCTGTTTATCTTTCTCAATAGCCTCCCTTGCATCAGCAAGATAGTCCCATGCCTGATTATCCTCAGGGTGCCCTATCCAGATTTTAAAGTTGCCGTTTATCCAGGAACCTGGATGGATGTCAAACAGGGTTTCTGTATTC
>JBEQAF010000052.1:0-15463 GCA_041640455.1 bacterium | reverse complement strand
ATCAAGGATATCGAAAAAGCAAGGAAATATCCAAACTCCTGTAAAGACGGTTTAGGTAGACTGAGAGTTGGAGCAGCTGTAGGTGTTGGTGCAGACAGAGATGAGAGAGTAGAGGCTCTTCTTAAGGCGGGATGTGATGTGATTTTTGTAGATACAGCTCATGGTCATTCAAAGGCAGTCATAGAAACAGTCAAATATATTAAGAAAAATTATAAAGATGTTCAGCTTGTGGCAGGAAATGTGGCAACAGCGGAAGCCACAGAGGCTCTTATAAAAGCAGGTGTTGATGCAGTCAAAGTTGGGGTAGGTCCGGGCTCCATCTGTACTACCAGAATAGTAGCGGGTGTGGGCGTGCCGCAGATTACAGCCATCATGGAATGCTCAAAGGTTGCTGAAAAATATGGTATTCCCATTATTGCAGACGGAGGGATTAAATTTTCAGGTGACATTACAAAGGCTCTGGCAGCGGGGGCAAGCGCAGTTATGGTGGGCGGGTTATTTGCAGGAACCCTTGAAAGCCCAGGCGAAAGTATTCTATATCAGGGTAGAACCTATAAGGTTTACAGAGGAATGGGCTCCCTTGAAGCTATGAAGCAGGGAAGCAAAGATAGATATTTTCAGGATGAGAGAGAAGAGATAAAACTTGTACCTGAAGGTATTGAGGGACGAGTGCCCTACAGAGGACCTCTGTCTGATACAATCTATCAGCTTATTGGAGGATTGAGATCTGGCATGGGATATTTGGGCTGTATAACCATTGAGGAGTTGAAAACAAAAACCCAGTTTGTAAAAATCACCGCTTCCGGGCTAAGGGAAAGCCATGTGCATGATGTAATAATAACCAAAGAAGCACCAAACTACAGATTGGATTAGGGTTATGAAAAAAGATAAATTACATAAAGAAAGAGTGTTAATTCTTGACTTCGGCTCCCAGTATACCCAGCTTATCGCAAGAAGAGTCAGGGAGTCAAAGGTATATTGTGAGATCTATCCCTATTCGGCAAGTCTCGAAGAGATTAAAGCCTTTCACCCAAAAGGTATAATTCTTTCAGGTGGTCCTAAAAGTGTTTATGACAGCGATGCACCGCTGGTATCAGAGGATATTTTTGATCTTAATATTCCTGTGCTCGGAATCTGTTATGGCATGCAACTTATTACCCATCTTTCAGGTGGTCAGGTTACAAGGGCAAAGGAAAGAGAATACGGATTAGCTAATCTGATTATTAAAGAAAGGGAAGACCTATTCTCCTTTATTCTGGAAGACGAGATACCTGTGTGGATGAGCCATGGAGACAGGATAGAAAAGCTTCCGAAGGGATTTATTAGTATAGCCAGGACTTCAAACTCGCCCTACGCAGCAATTAAGTGCAAAACTAAGAAAATATTTGGTGTGCAGTTTCATCCAGAAGTTTATCATACCCCGTTGGGAAAGGATATTATAAAGGCTTTTCTTTACAGGGTCTGTGGTCTTAAAGGGCTCTGGAACATGCACTCCTTTATAGAAAAGAGTGTGGAAGAGATAAAAAAGACTGTGGGTAATGGTAAGGTGCTTTGTGCACTAAGCGGAGGTGTGGATTCATCGGTTGTAGCCGTTTTAATAAATAAAGCCATCGGAAAAAATCTTTATTGTATATTTGTAGATAATGGTTTGCTGAGAAAAAATGAGACCCATAACGTGGAAAAGATGTTTAGAGATAATTTTGATATAAACCTTAAGGTGGTGGACGCAAAAAAGCAGTTTCTTGAAAAGCTTAAAGGTGTTACCGATCCAGAGCAGAAAAGAAAGATCATCGGACATACTTTTATAGAAGTGTTTGAGCAAGAAGCAAAAAAGATTGGCAAGGTGGATTTTTTAGCTCAAGGAACCCTCTATCCCGATGTAATTGAAAGCGTATCCTTTAAAGGTCCGTCAGCAGTGATTAAAAGCCATCACAATGTAGGCGGTCTGCCCGAAAAGATGAAGCTTAAACTAATTGAACCTCTGAGAGAGCTTTTTAAGGATGAGGTAAGAGAGGTTGGGAGAGAGCTTGGTATGAGCGATGATATTATATTAAGACAACCCTTTCCAGGTCCCGGGCTGGCGGTGAGAATTCTTGGTGAGGTTAATGGAGACAAGATAAAAATCCTTCAGGATGTAGATGCCATTGTGGAAGAGGAGATGAAAAAAAGCGGCTATTACTGGAAGGTATGGCAGTCTTTTCCAGTTCTTCTGCCTGTAAGAACTGTTGGAGTTATGGGAGATGAAAGGACCTATGACAATGTAATTGCCCTGAGAGTTGTGGATAGCATGGATGGAATGACCGCTGACTGGGCAAGGTTACCCCATGAGATATTAGCCCATTTATCAAGAAGAATTATTAATGAAGTTAAGGGTGTAAACAGGGTTGTTTATGATATAAGCTCAAAACCACCAAGCACAATTGAGTGGGAGTAGTTTTATGTTCTCAGATTTTGTTCATCTCCATCTGCACACAGAGTATAGTTTGCTTGACGGTGCCATCAGGATTGAGGATGCCATAAAAAAGGCTGTTGAGTATGGTATGCCAGCTCTTGCCATAACTGACCATTCAAATATTTTCGGTTCCTATGAGTTTTTTATAAAGGCTCAGGATGCAGGAATAAAACCCATTCTGGGTTGCGAGGTTTATGTTGCACCTGAAAGCAGATTTAAAAAACAGCAGGGTAGCGAAGGTGAGGGAAATTATTTTCATCTGGTACTTTTGGTGAAAGATCATACTGGTTACAAAAATTTGTGCAGACTGCTTACCGATGCAAACTTTGAAGGCTATTACTATAAACCAAGGGTTGATAAGGAGATTCTAAATAAGTATAAAGAGGGGCTTATAGCCCTATCTGCCTGTCTAAAAGGTGAGGTTAGCTTCCATCTGGATAAAGGAAAATATAGCGAGGCAAAGAAAAGGGCTCTCGAGTACAAAGCTATTTTTGGTGAAGATTTTTATCTTGAGATACAGGATAACGGCTTGAAGGCTCAACAGATTGTAAATGAGGAGCTGATTAAACTCTCAAAGGAGCTTAATATACCTCTGGTTGCTACTAATGATTGCCATTATCTCAGAAAAGAGGATGCCAAATTTCATGATCTGCTTCTGTGCATTCAGACTCAGACGACCGTTGATGATCCCAAAAGGCTTAAAATGGAAAGCGATGAATTCTATTTCAAGTCTCCTGAAGAGATGAGAGAAAGCTTCTCTCATGTGCCTGAAGCCATTGAAAATACAGTTAAAATAGCAGATAAATGTTATTTCCTATTTGAAAAAACAGGTTATCATTTTCCATCTGCTTATGGCTCAAAGGAAGAGGCTGAGGAGCTTTTTGTCAGATTAGTAAAACAGGGGTTTGATGAAAAGATTGACAGGCTTCTTAAAGAGTGCGAAGGCAGGTTCTCAAAAAAAGACTATGAGGATCGGCTGGATTACGAAGTGAGTATTATAAAAAAGATGGGGTTCCCAAGCTACTTTCTGATTGTCCACGATTTTATAAAATTTGCAAGAGATAATGGTATCCCTGTTGGACCCGGAAGAGGTTCTGCGGCAGGGAGTCTGGTGGCATACCTATTGGGTATTACCAGTATTGATCCTTTAAAATATAATCTACTTTTCGAAAGATTTCTTAATCCCGATAGAACTTCTATGCCTGATGTGGATGTAGATTTCTGCCATGATAGAAGGGAAGAAGTTATCAACTATATAAAAAATAAGTATGGCAAAGATATGGTTGCCCAGATAATAACCTTCGGAGCCATGAAGGCAAAGCAGGTGATAAAAGATGTTGCCAGAGCTATGAACAGATCCTTTCAGGAGACCAATGCACTGACCAAGCTAATAGGCAATGCAAAGACCATTCAGGAGGCGCTCGAAAAAGAAGAGCCCTTTAAAAATATCTACGAGTCCAGTAAGGAGATTAAAGAGCTCATAGACTTTTCAAAAGCTCTTGAAAAACTACCGAGACACACTTCTATTCATGCAGCAGGCATTGTTATTGCCGATAAACCGCTTGTTGAATATATGCCGCTAAGCAGGGGAAAGTCTGAGGAAGAAAGATTGACCCAGTTCCCAATGGCTTATATAGAAAAGATGGGACTCATAAAGTTTGATATACTGGGTATTAAAACTCTTACAGCCATTAAGGATACCATAGACAGGGTATTTCAAAGGACAGGAATAAAGATAGATATTGATAATCTGGATCTTAAAGACAGCAAGGTTTATGAGCTACTTGCTAAGGGAGATACAACCGGAGTGTTCCAGCTTGAAAGTGCCGGGATGAAGGAGATATTAAGAAAGCTTAAGCCCACGTTCTTTGAGGAGATAATTGCTGTAAATGCACTTTACAGACCAGGTCCTTTAGGAAGCGGTATGGTGGAGAGTTTTATACTCAGGAAGCATGGAAAGGAAAAGATAGAGTATGACTTGCCCGAACTTAAGGATATCCTGAGTGATACGTACGGTATTGTATTATATCAGGAACAGGTAATGCAGATAGCGGGAAAGATTGGTGGATTTTCAAAAGGAGAGGCGGATAACCTGAGGAGCGTTATTAGCAAGAAAAAGGTTAGCGAGATCCCTAAAATAAAGGAAGAGTTTATAAAAAGGTCTGTTGAAAGAGGATTTGATAAAGGCAAGGTTGAAAAACTCTTTGATAAAATTGAAAAATTTGGAGAATACGGCTTTAACAAATCTCATTCAGCCGCCTACGCAATGGTTGCTTTTCAGACAGCCTATCTTAAGGCATATTATCCAGCAGAGTTTATAGCTTCTCTGATGACTATTGAAATTGATAGCACTGAAAGGATAGTTATTTATATTAATGAATGCAAAAAACATGGGATTGAGGTGCTTCCGCCGGATATTAATGAGAGTAATGAAAGTTTTACCGTTACAGGCGACAGGGAGATACGCTTTGGGCTTACCGCCATTAAAAATGTTGGTAAAGCAGCTGTGCTGGATATTATGGAGGAAAGAAAGAAGGGTCGGTTTAAAGATTTTGTTGATTTTATAAAAAGGATGAGCACAAAAAAGATTAACAAGGCGGTGATAGAAAGTCTGATAAAAAGTGGTGCTATGGATTCACTTGGAGGGCATAGGGGTCAGTATCTGGAACATTATGAGGGGCTGATAGAAAAATTATCGGGCAAGAAAAACAAAAAAGATAATATGATGAATATTTTCGGTAACACAGAAGAGTTTGAGGAAAAGATTGAGCTTCCAGAATCTGCTGAACTATCAAAATCCCAGATTCTATCATTTGAAAAGGAGGTGCTGGGCTTTTATCTCTCGGGACATCCGCTTATTGAATATGAAGATATGATAAAAAGCCTTTCAGATACAACAATTTCAGGTATAAGGACCTTTGAAAACAATAAAAATCTGTCTTTAGTTGGGATAGTGCTTAGTGTTCAGGAGAAGAATATTAAAAAGACAGGAAAAAAGATGGCAATACTCAATATCGAAGATCTTACAGGAACTATTGAGGCAGTTGTCTACTCTGAACCATATGAGAAGTATAAAGATCTGCTTAAAAGGGATGAACCACTTTACTTTAAGGGGGTTGTTTCGAAAGAGGATAATAAGTCAAAGATTATTGTAAATGTAGTAATGACAATGGATATGAGCTGGGCAAAGGAAATAAGATCAGTAAAAATAATAGCCAACAAAAAAAGTATTAATCAACAGGTTTTAAAGGATTTGAAAAGCCTGATCTCCACTTATAAAGGTGTAAGCAATGTTCCGGTTGCTATAGCCATTAAGACTGAAGATAACAAGGAGATTGACATTTTAGCACCCAAAGATTTCTGGATTGAGCCGAGTCCCAGTTTTTATAGTAATTTTAAAACCTGTTTTTCTGATATGGAGCTATATTTTTCAAAAAAAGAGGTTTTTCTGAATGGATAAAGATTTTCAGAAAGAGCTAAACAGGTTAAGAGAAGAGATTGATCATGTGGATGATGAGATTTTGAACCTGTTAAACAGGCGGGCAAAGCTGGTTAAACAGGTAGGCAGCATTAAAAAGAAGCTGAAAACCAGTTTTTATGTACCCCACAGAGAAGATGAGATTATAAAGAGGCTTACGAAAAACTGCAAAGGCGATTTCCCTAAAAATGCGGTTAAGTCTGTGTTCAAAGAGATTATATCAGCATGTCTATCTCTTGAAAAGACTCTTAAGGTTGCCTTTTTGGGCCCCTTTGCTACTTTCACCCATGATGCAGCAATGAAGTTTTTCGGACAGAATGCCCAGTATGTGCCTATCCGTTCCATTTCAGATATTTTTGATGAGGTTGCTAAAGGAAGGGCAGATATGGGGGTAGTACCAGTTGAGAACTCTACAGAAGGTATTGTTTCATATACACTTGATATGTTTCTTAGATATGACCTTTTTATAAGCGGTGAGATAATACTTCCCATTACCCACTGTCTTATTTCAAAGTTGATTAGAAAAGAAGATATAAAAAAAATATACTCCCATCCTCAGGCATTTGCCCAGTGTAGAGGCTGGATAGAGAAGAATATGTCACACTGCGTACTTATTGAGGTAAATAGTACAGCAGAAGCAGCAGAGCTGGCAAAAAAAGAAGAACATGCAGCCGCCATTGCCGGTGAAGCAGCGGCTAAGATATACGATCTAAATATGATTGAAAGAAACATTCAGGACCTTAATGACAATTTCACAAGATTTCTAATAATAGGCAAGATAAAACATAAAAAAACTGAAAATGATAAAACAAGCATTCTGTTTTCAATAAGAGATGAGCCCGGAGCTCTTTATAACATGCTATCTCCTTTTGCAAAACGAAATATAAATCTTACAAAGATTGAATCAAGACCAGTAAAAACCAAGGCGTGGGAGTATGTGTTTTTTGTAGATCTTGACGGACATATTGATGATAAAAATGTTTCAGAAGCCATAGAGGAGTTGAAAAGCAAAAGTGTATTTCTGAAGGTTATAGGTTCCTACCCAAAATTTAAAAAGGAGGATTAGAAGATGAAGGTTGGCAGTCACATTGAAAAGCTGATTCCCTATGTACCAGGAAAGCCTGTAGAAGAGGTTGAGAGGGAGCTGGGAATTAAAGAGGCAGTTAAGCTGGCAAGCAATGAAAACCCTCTGGGTCCCTCAAAAAAAGGGATAGCCTTGATGAAAAAATATATATTAAACCTTCATCGATACCCCGAAGGGGGGTGCTACTATCTGGCTAAAAAACTGTCAGAAAAGATAAAATTTCCAGCAGAAAATATTATGTTCGGAAATGGTTCCAATGAAGTGCTCGAGATAGTTGGCAGAACCTTTTATGAGACTGGAGATGAGATAATATTTTCTCAGTATGCCTTTATTGTATATAAACTGGTGGCACAGGCGCTGGGAGCTAAATTTCATGAAGTTCCTGGAAAGGGGCTCTCACATGACCTTTCTGCTATGCTGAAATATGTTAATAAGAAAACCAAGATTATTTACCTTGCAAATCCTAATAACCCCACTGGCACTATGTTTAAAAAAGATGAGTTTGAAAGTTTTATGAATAATCTACCTTCAAGTGTGCTCGTAGTGCTCGATGAAGCTTACAGTGAATATGTGAAGGACAGGCAATATCCTGATGGGCTCAAATATTTGAAAAAATATAAAAATCTTATAGTGGTAAGAACCTTTTCCAAGATATATGGACTTGCTGGACTGAGGGTTGGTTATGCGGTTGCTGAGAAGGGTATAATCGACTATATGAATAGGGTCAGAGAACCTTTTAATGTAAATACTCTGGCTCAGTTTGCTGCGCTGGGAGCCTTGGATGATGAGGAGCATATCAGGAAAACCAGAGAGATTACACAAGAGGGGTTAAAATATTTTTATGACCAGTTTGACAGAATGGGCATTAACTATGAGAAATCTTATGGAAATTTCGTTTTAATGAAGTCACCGATTAATTCCATGGATCTATACAACAGTTTATTGAAGGAAGGCGTAATTGTGAGACCCGTGGGCGGTTATGGATTGCCAGAATATCTGAGAGTCTCAGTGGGTTTGATGAATGAAAACAAAAAATTTATATCAGCACTGAAAAAAATATTAAAAAAATGATAACTGGAGGAACTCTTTATGATATTTGTAATGAAAAAAGATGCAACCGAAAGGGAGATAGAAGATGTCATAGAACTTATTAAAAAACATGGTTTAAAACCTCATCTTTCAAGAGGTGAGGAGAGAACAATTATAGGCGCCATAGGCGATGAATCGGTTATAAGAAATTTACCCTTTGAATCCTTTCCAGGTATAGAAGATGCGGTTCCCATTTTAAAGCCTTACAAGCTGGTAAGTAGAGATTTTCAGAGTGCCGATACGGTTATTGATGTGGATGGCATTAGAATAGGTGATAAAAATATTGTGGTTGTTGCCGGTCCATGTGCGGTGGAAAATAGAGAGATATTGCTTGAAACAGCAAAGGCTGTTAAGGATTTTGGAGCAAGGTTTTTAAGAGGTGGGGCATTCAAGCCAAGAACATCTCCTTATAGCTTTCAAGGGTTAGGTGAAGAAGGGCTTAAGCTACTATACGAAGCCAAAAAGGAATATGGACTGCCAATAGTTACCGAGCTTATGGATCCAAGAGATATGGATCTCCTATACAAATATGCTGACATTTTCCAGATCGGTGCAAGAAATATGCAGAATTTCCGTCTTCTTCTGGAGGTTGGAAAAATTGATAAACCAGTAATTCTAAAAAGAGGGCTTAGCTCAACCATAAACGAGCTTCTTATGGCGGCAGAATATATTGCCTCAGAAGGTAATAGGAAGATAATTTTATGCGAAAGAGGTATAAGAACCTTTGAGACTGCTACAAGAAATACCCTTGATCTTTCTGCGGTACCATTAATAAAAAAGCTGAGCCATCTGCCTGTATTTGTAGATCCGAGTCATGGAACCGGCCATTGGCATCTGGTTGCACCCATGTCGCTGGCGGCTATTGCAAGCGGTGCAGATGGACTGATGCTGGAAGTCCATCCCCAGCCTGATAAGGCTTTGAGCGATGGTTCGCAGTCTTTGAAACCCAAAAAGTTTGCTCAACTGATGGATCAGATAAAAAAAGTGGCGGAGATAATAGGGAGAAGCTGTGAGTAGCCTGTTTTATAACAGAGTGGGATTGATAGGTGTGGGGCTTATTGGCGCTTCCTTTGCTTTAGCTTTTAGGGAAAGAAAACTATGCAAAGAGATATGGGGATACTCGCTCTCGGGCAGGTCAGCCCTCAAGGCACTGGAGCTGGGCATTATTGATAAAAAGTCGGACTCCATTAAAGATATGGGGTTAAACTGTGATCTTATAATGATATCAACCCCTGTTCTTACCATTCCTGAGATTATTGAAGAGCTTGCACAGTTTGTAAATGAAGATACGCTGATTACAGATGGCGGAAGTGTTAAGGGATTTGTCCAAAAGGCAGAATCGCTGTTTAAATATAAAAACTATGTGGGCTCACACCCCGTCGCCGGGACAGAAAAATCTGGTCCCGAGGCAGGGTTTTCAAGTCTTTTTGATGGAAGTCTCTGTATTGTTACAAAAACCGATCAGACGTCATCAAAAAGAATGAATGAGGTTGTAAATATCTGGAAGGCTTTAGGAATGCAGGTTGATATTACCACTCCAGAGGAACATGATGAGATTATGGCGTATGTAAGTCACATGCCCCACATGATTGCCTTCAGTCTTGTCGATGCAGTTAGAGATAAAAGCTATTACGGGAAAGAGGTAATAAAATATGCCGGTGGCGGTTTCAGGGATTTCACAAGAATAGCTAAGAGCGATGCCAGAATGTGGACTGATATTTTTATTTCCAATAAAAACAATATTTTAAAAGCAATAGGAGATTTTGAGGTGAGCCTGAGTAAGCTTAAAAAAATAGTTGAAAATTGCAATGAAAGTGATATATTGAATTTTTTAGATTATGCAAAAGAGACATTGCTAAAAAAATAGAACTGATTTTTTAATTTAGTTGTGATATTCTATCACAATCAGATTAAAAATGGAGGCTCCTATGAAAATATTGTTGGTGGAAGACGAAAGAAAGGTTGCCAATATTATAAAAAAAGGTTTTGAAGAAGAGGGACTTGCCGTTGATATTGCTGAGGATGGGAATAAAGCCCTTGAGCTTGTTTCATCCAGCGATTATGACCTGATTATTCTTGATATTATGCTTCCAGGTAAAGATGGCATAGAGGTTCTTAAGGATATTAGAAATAAGGGGATTTCAAAGCCCATTATGATGCTGACCGCAAAGGATACCACTCAGGATAAGGTTAAAGGGCTTGATGCAGGCGCTGATGATTATATTACCAAACCATTTGCTTTTGAAGAACTACTCGCAAGGGCAAGGGCGCTTATAAGAAGGGGTCATGCTATGGAAAAGGCGTTACCCATACAGATTCACGATCTGGTTATTGACCCTGTAACAAGAAAGGTCTCAAGAGCAGGGAAAGAGATTGAGCTTACATCCAAAGAGTATGGGCTGCTTGAATATATGGCACGTAATAAAAATAGAATTCTTACAAGAACAATGATTGCTGAAAATGTCTGGGAATATCAGTTTGATAGCCTCACAAATATTATTGATGTTTATATAAATTATCTGAGAAGAAAGATTGATAAGGATAGTCCTAAAAAGCTCATCCATACAGTACGTGGTGTTGGCTACATGCTGAAAGAATAGCTTTCGAATGACTCTTAAGACCAAGCTTACCATCTGGTTTAACGCCTTTAATATCTCCCTGCTACTGCTTTTTTCTGTGGGGCTTTATTACGGCATTACCCATAGTGTAGAAGAGGGGATAAACAATAGACTTTATTCCACAGCAGAAGCAACCTATTATATAGTTGAAAAGCCCTTCCTTGCCGGCCAGATGGTAAGGGAATCAAAGGATTTTGAAAATATTCTTCGTGCTTTTCTTGGCTTTAGTGGATCTGAAAGCTATGTAAGAATAGTTACCTATGATGGAAAGGTTGTCTCAGCCACTCAGAATGTGTTTTTGCCTGTTTTTAAGCTATTGCCTGATGAGTATATGCGACTTTCTAAAAACAAGGATGTGCTGAAAGATGTTCCTGCTCCAGAGGGGTTTAAAGAAAAAAATATCAGAATTTTATTCTATCCCATAATATCCGATGGTAAGCTCATTGCCTATGTCGAAGTGGCATCTTCCTTAGCAAGACTTGAAAATATCCAGAGCTCTATTTTTCAGATCTTTTTGATAATCATTCCCATTACTCTTGCCATATCAAACATTGGCGGAATAATTATGCTAAGCAGAGGGTTATCTCCAATAACGATCTTAACCAATGAGTTGAAAAACATGTCTCCTAAAAATCCGATAAGGTTGCCCGAAAGGAAACAGAATGACGAGTTTAAGCTGCTTTTTGATACCATTAACGATATGGTTGATCGAATGCAGAAGGTGTGTCAGCAGTCTGCCCAGTTTAGTGGAGATGCCTCCCATGAGCTTAGAACGCCGCTTACCAGTGTAAAGGGGCTCATTGAGGTTGCATTAAGGACCGAAAGATCAAAAGAAGAGTATATAGACACCCTGATAAGTATTCTTGAAGAGATAGAAAGAATGGTAAGGATTGTGGAAGACCTGCTTTTAATCTCAAAGAGCGAGGCAGGAGAGATTTTAATTGAGAAAAATAAGGTTAACATTAAAAAGCTTCTTGAAGAGCTTTGCGAACAGCTTTCTGTTCTGGCTGAAGAAAAGGGTGTAGATCTTAAATATGATGAGCTGGAAGACAAGGAAATAATGGCAGATAAACTCAGACTTAGACAGGTTTTTGTAAATCTTATAGACAACGCCATCAAATATAATAGAGAAGGTGGATATGTGAGGATTTATTCAAAGTCAGAGGCTAATGGCATATCCATATTTGTTGAAGATACGGGTATAGGTATTAAGGAAGAGGATCTGCCTAAGGTGTTTGACAGATTTTTTAGAGCAGATAAATCAAGAACACGAGAGATAGGCGGCGCAGGGCTGGGTTTGAGTATCTGTAAATGGATAATAGAAGGGCACAACGGATATATATCTGTATCAAGCAGATACGGAGAAGGTACCACTTTTAAGGTATGGCTACCGGATAAGTAGGTTATTTTCTGGTTTTTTGATAAAGAATTACGATGGTAATAAAAAGGGCTATTGTAAATAGCAAAATTCTTAAATGATTATCTTTGACAATAAAAATAGCTGAAGAGGATATGCTTAGCCAGACAAAAGAGATAGCAAGTATTTTTACCCTGACAGGTATACCTTCATCTACTTTAACAAATCTGCCTAAAAGTCTGTGATTTATAAGCCAGTTATGAATTGTTTTAGAGCTTTTTGAAAAGCAGTAGGCAGAAAGCAGCAAAAAGGGCACCGTAGGCATAATTGGTAGAAATATCCCGATAATTCCCAATACTAATGAAATAAAGCCAATACTTATAAGAAACGTTCTGGCTATCATTAAAAAGTAATTATATTTTTTTGCTGAAAAAATTGAAAGATCTTTAAATTCTGGTAAAATTTATATGTGGAATCCCATGAGCCTCTGGTAACCTATCATATAAATTCTAATGATGTTCTTGTTTACACATGCAATAATTGGGATAGCTTTGCCCTCGAAAATGATGCCCCTGAAATGATCAGTAGTAATGTGCTGGGAAGAAAGATCTGGGACTTTATCTCTAACACAGAGACCAGATATTTATATAAGCTTACCTTTGATTATGTGAGATCCTTAAAAAAAGAGTCAGACGTAATAATTAGATGTGATGCTCCCGAAACCATCAGACTGCTTAATTTAAAGATCTCATACGGTTCTAATGGTTTGTTGATAATAAAGAGTTTTCCGATGAAGATACAGAGACAGGAATACTTGCCGCTTTTGGACAGAAAGGTCGAAAGAAGCCAGGAGATAATCAAAATGTGTAGTTACTGCAAGGGTATAGAGATTGCTCATGAAAAATGGCTATCTCTTGAAAAAGCTCTGAACGAATTAGACCTCTTTCAAAGAGAAAAGCCGCCTCAGATCTCCCATGGTGTTTGCACAGATTGTTATGAAACTGTCAAAAAAGAGTTTGCGATGATATGACATATGTTTTCTTCAAGTAACCTTTTAACATTGCAGGAGATTAAAGAAAGGTATCCCTCTAAGTTTGCTACCGAAAGGCAGATTTTTAAAAATATTAAGCCCGGCAATACTATATTTATAGGTACGGGCTGCGGTGAGCCTGTAGCATTAATAAAGGCTCTCTTAAATTTTATCAAAAATGATCCGAAGGCTTTTTTTGATGTGGAGATTATCCAGCTGGTAACAATGGGTACAGTTCCCTACGCAGATGAGAGTTTTAAGGACAATTTCAGACCCAATGCCTTTTTTGTAGGGGGAGGACTTAGGGAGGCTGTAAATAAGGGGCTTGCCGATTATACACCTGTGTTTCTTTCAAATCTACCTCAGCTTATTGAGAAAAAGATTGTCCCGGTTGATGTGGCTCTTATTCAGGTTTCTTATCCTGATAGGCATGGTTATGTAAGTCTTGGTATATCGGTAGATATAGTAAAGACTGCCGTTGAGAATGCTGGTCTTGTGATTGCCCAGCTTAACTCCTGTATGCCGAGGTTACATGGAGAGTGTTTTATTCATCTTGATAATATTGGCTTTTTGTATCCTGCCAATGAACCACTTATTGAGTATAAAATTTCTTCTCCTGCTGAAGTTGCTGAAAGGATAGGTGAGTTCGTTTCAAAAATAGTTAGAGACGGTGATACACTGCAGGTAGGTTACGGAGCAATTCCTAATGCCATTTTAAAAAATCTGAAAAACAAAAAACATCTTGGCATTCATACAGAGCTTCTTACAGATGGAATTGTGGAGTTAATGAAAGCAGGGGTAATTGATAATTCAAGGAAAACCTTAAACAAAGGAAAAACTGTGGCAGCTTTCTGTTTAGGTACCCGGGAGACCTATGAGTTTCTCCATGACAATCCTGCCATTGAGTTCAGACCTATAAGCTACACTAATAATCCTTTAAATATATCAAGAAATGCCAATATGGTAGCTATAAATAGCGCTCTCGAGATAGACCTTTCTGGTCAGGCTACTGCTGAATCACTGGGTAAGTTTTTTTATAGCGGTGTAGGAGGACAGGCTGATTTTATGAGAGGAGCCACCTTTTCCTCCAATGGAAGAACCATAATTACTCTGCCCTCGACTGCCAGGAACGGTAAGGTATCGAGAATAGTTCCCTTTTTAACCGAAGGAGCTGGTGTAACCCTCACTCGAGGAGATGTTCACTATGTGGTTACCGAATATGGTATCGCCTACCTGCATGGAAAAAATATCAGGGAAAGGGCTATGGATCTAATTTCTATTGCTCATCCCGATTTTAGAGGTTATCTGATTGAAGAGGCTAAAAAATTAAACCTTATTTACAAAGATCAGGTTTTTATCTCCAAGTCAGACTATCCCTATCATCTGGAAACCTATAGAACTACAAAAACTGAACTTAATCTTCTGCTAAGACCTGTAAAGATAAATGATGAGCCTTTGCTTAAAGACTTTTTTTATTCCCTATCGGAAGATACACTTTTTAAAAGATTCATCTGTGTAAAGCGAGAGATGCCCCATGAGGAGCTTCAGTTTTATACTGCAATCGATTATTCAAAGGATATGATTATCCTGGCTGTCAAAAAGGAAGACTGGAAGGAAGAGATAGTCGGGATAGGGCAGTATTCTATAAATGAAAACACACTTATGGCAGAGGTAGCCTTTATTGTTAAGGATAGTTATCAGGGACAGGGCGTTGGCGAAACAATTTTATCTTATATTACATTTCTTGCCAAAAAAGCAGGGTTGTATGGTTTCACCGCAGAGGTGCTTATTGATAATAAACCCATGCTAAGACTTTTTGAAAAGATGGGGTTCAAGATAGAAAGAAAAAGGGTGGAAAGTGTATATCTCTTAAACATGTATTTCTGATTACCGTTGAATGGATTAATTTTTTTTCTAATAATATTTTAAAACTGCTAAGGAGGACAAATATGAAAAAGCTTTTGTTTGTGTTAGTAATTTTAATCCTCTCAACAGCAGCTTCTGCTCAACAGTCAAACTTTTCTTTCCAGACTCCGCCAATAGTTTCCCCATCATTTAAGGATGGGCAAACAGATAGTAAATTTGGATTAGTCTACTTATCCATTGAAGACGATGGAACATTGGCTGATACAAAAATTGATATGAGTGGTGGAGGGATTAATTTTTCAGCCAGAAAGGCTTTATCCGATTATTTTGCCGTAGATTTTTCTGCAGGCGTTTTTGCAACCTCTGGTGATGTAAAAACTTCTGGTTTGAATATCAAACAGGAGATGACCAATGTTAATATAAATTTCAATCTTGAAATGCAGCCCTTTAAGACAAAAAATACAAGTATGATTATTTTTGTCGGCCCTT
>JBEQAF010000051.1:1839-15601 GCA_041640455.1 bacterium | reverse complement strand
GTTGGGCTGGATATCATCACGAAAGGCTTGACGGGAAAGGTTACCCCTTTCATCTAAGAGCAGAAGATCTATCTCAGGAAGCAAGGATAATAAGCGTTGCAGACATATTTACAGCCATTACTGAGACAAGACCCTATAAAAGCTCAATAGCTGAACGAGATGCTATAAAAATATTTCAAAACATGGCAAAAAATGACGTCTATGATAAGCATCTTTTAGATCTGGTATGTGAAAATTTCAGCTATCTAAACGATGCGAGGTTGTCTGTTTTGCAGGAGACTAACAATTGCTATAATGAATTTCAATCTATTGGTTTGTAATATTTACCCCGGGCAGTTGCCCGGGGTAGTTAAATTAACTAATTCTTTTTGCTGAATCTGCCACCTGTTTTCATAGGATCAGCTTTATATCCCAGAGCCTTAAAGTCCATTCTCCCTTTCTCTGAATGGCAGTCATTGCATTTAAGCGCCTTTTCCTTAGGTGACACACCATGGAAGATCCCCATATATCTTTCTGTTTCTACAAATTCATATTTTTTCAGTTCTTTGTTAAATGCCCTTTTTGCTCCTTCCTTTATAGCCTTATCAATATTGCCTTCTAAAAAGGCTATATCGGTTGCTACAGGAATTAGCCTTGTAGTTTCAGGATCAATAGGTAGCTTTGCTCTATGAAGCTTGTAAGCATAAATTCTTGAATTAGGATCTTTTATTCCTCCACAGGGACCTGCCATAGTAACTGTCCCCTGTACAATATCTACAGCTTTTTCAGGGTCATGGATAAAAGATTTACCGTTCCACCAGGCATAAACAGGTTTAACATTTTTTTCAAACTTTATTTCTGGTTCATATTTGTCTGCATCTTTCAGATATTCCAGTCTGCTCCAGTCTCTTTCCATATCAGTTGCCTCTTTCTTTGCAAATTCCGTGATGTGACAAACTGTACAATAGACTGTAAGTGCATGCTTGTTTATCAATTCGTTTTTATGAGGCTTGTTACCGTGACACTCTGCTGTATCACAGGAAGGTTTATGTGTTATATTGTCAGTACCTGCAAGGTCAGAGCCTCTTCCAGAAATCCTGTGATTTTCCGATTTATGGCAGTCTATGCAGTTCAATCCGGAACCTAAATGAACATCCATATCTCGATCTGCCTTCACCATGGCTGCCTCAATATCACCCCTCTTGTAGTTGAAGCCACCGCCCGCACCTGCATGACAGCGCAAGCACATGCCCTTTTTGGGTTTCTGAACATTTTGTGCCCTTACTGTAAGAATGTCCTTTTCATCTATGGGCACCCATTTAAGTTTTCCGTTATCAGAAACCACCTTTCTGTTGTATCCAGGGGCGTGACATATCATACAATCAATATTTTCAAGCTGTTCCTGAGATAGTGTTTCAGAAGGCATAAGACCTAATCCTGCATGGCATTTTGAACAGCCGTTTGTTACAATCTTCCCTCCCTTATTTCTTACATCAAAAATCCAGTTAATCCATGCACCTGTGCAAAAGTCATTAATAACATTGATTTTGCCAAGTTTTTTACCTGAGGCACCTATAACATCTGGAGTGTCAGTCTTCCACTGATAATGGGTGCTGTGAAACACATCCTTTGCTTCTTTTTCATGACATTTCAGGCATGTTTTTGTCCCCTCAAAGCTTTTTATATAACCTTCGTGAGGGTTTTCTCCATGTTCCTGATAAACACCTTCGCTGGTGCGCTGGGCTACTGCTATGCCCACTACAGCAAGTATTATCAGCGAAATCATTAAAATCTTTTTCATAAAAGTACCTCCAATTTTATCTGCTCAAAAATTAAATATAAAAACCCTCACCTAAAACCTGTAAGTTACTGAGGCATAATAGACATTTATTTTGTCCACAACTGGCATAAGGCTATCAAGTGCAGTTGCATCAGATATCTTCTTTGGTGCACCTAAAGGATTTCCGCTATTTGTGTAATCATAATCATATAGCTGAGCTCCGAGTGTTAAGAAAAAGTTGTTTTTACCCATTATAGGCTGAATGTAATAAACCTCATAAACATCTCCTCTCACAGCAATCTTAGATGCTACTACGTTATCCTCTGCACCTGTAAAGTTAAGCCAGTATTTTGAACCATGATTATATTCAAGCCCAAGGAATCCCTTTGTGGGGGCTAAAGGAGCCTTTATACCAGCCCAAATAGAGTATCCTGTTCTTGATTTCTGCTCTCCGTCATTATTTAAAAGAGCATCCTGTCCCATGAACTGCATCATAGGATTCATTGATCTACCATCGGGGTTGGTATTGCTTATGGCTGCAGATACAAAATAGCTTACATTTTTAACCTTTGACTGGAAGAGAATATTTGCCATATCCATAGAGCCTATATTAGCGGTAGGCTGCATTCTCGAAACATATCCGCCCCAGTTTGGGTTGAGATAGTATTCGTCAAAAACTCCATCATTATTGATATCAAGGGCATTGATGGTAAAAGGCATAATTACTGTGCCTGTAAAGCCATCGGTAATATCAAAGGCATGGGCGTAGTTAATCATTGCCTTTGTGGATTTGTCGTCATATAGCTTGGCAATAAATCCAAACATGTGAACATCTTTAACATTATTGTTGGCTGAAAGCGAATAGGAGTTGCCAAAGCCGCTCTCAAATCCAACACCGTAGCAGAGTTTAAAAGATGCGCCTGGAATCTTTGTAAGCTCTTCCAGTTCAAATCCCCATGATGCACCATCAAACTGCCAGTTAATTATATGAGCCAGCGGAGATCCGCCCACCTCAGAATGATCCTTTAACTCAAGAGGTGGTCCTGATGTGGCAGGTCTTCTACCGAAAGAAAGATGCCAGTCTACCTTACCCCATCTGTTCTTGTAAACAAAATAGGCTCTTTCTACCTTTAATAGATCATCGGTTGGAACTGAGACATCATTTCCGTCCATCTTCATGGTATTCATGTTACCATTGTAAAATTTTACACCTGAAGAGTCAGCCCAGGTCTTATACATGGCAAGCCTGCCTGAAAAGGATAGCTGGTCATTGAACTTAGAATCCAGATTAATCCTTAATCTGTTTGTAAACATAATATCGTTGTTTGAATTGTACTTCTCTGGAGAAACACTTTTAAACATCCCCTGATATTTTGCAAGATCAGCTGCACCGAAGATACCTGTAAAATGGGGCTTTCCAAGGCTGTTAAAACCTAAAATAGGCAGGTCTACGTTAGAATCAAAAGCATTGTTGCTGTTCATATCTAAGAAAGCTCCACCATCAACAAATCCCATTGAAACCATGGCTGGAAACATTGGTTGCAAGGTGGCTCCATATTTTTGCAGAAATGCTGGATTAAATGTATATCCGCTGCTGGTAGGCGGCAAAGGGTTTCCACCTATACTTTTTCCATCTACAGCCAGTCTATCAAAAGCCCAGAGCTGAAGCATGGCATTTCCCCATTCAGGTAACCCTCTTACATCTTTGTAATGGGCAGCTATTGCCTGGGTCCTGAAATCAATATTAAGATTTACCTTGTCGAGAACGGTATGTTTTTCTGTGGCAGAGATGCGCTCATCCAGCTCTTCTACCTGAGTTTTTAACTCTTTAATCTGTTTTAGCAGATCCTCGTAGCCTGGTTGCTGGGCAAACACGCTGGTCACCGCAAGCATTAAAAACATTGATAAAAATATAAAAAACCTCTTCATCTACTTACCCCCTTCGGAATTTTAAATACCTTTGTCCTGAGATATATGTTTGCCTTTCTAATCACAGGTCTGAGGCTGTTCTGAATCAAGAGCCCCTTCCTGAATAAATCTGTAGATATGTTCAAAGTCCTCATTGCTGATGCTTTTGAACATATCACTTCCAGAATGTTTCTCTTTTAGCCTTGCCATATCATTGTCAAAAAATCTTTTCCACTGTGCCATAGTCTTGCTCATGGGTGTAACCTTTTCCCTTTACTTCCATCATGACAGCTTTTGCAGTTTTCCCTGTAAAGATCTTTCCCTTTCTTTGCATCACCCTTAGTAAGATCAATAGCAAAGGCTGACACGGCAAAACTTAATACCACCAACATTAAAAAAACTTTCCTCATTTTCACACCTCCTCTTTTTTTTTCAGTTATTTAAACAATTTTGATGCCAAATTTTTCTTTCATTAAGTTGTTGAAATTATTAAAATTTTAAATATTAAAAATTTTAATTAAATGTTACATTTAAATTAAAAACGAAACAAATTATTAGAGATTTGGAAAAAAATTTTTAAAATCATAAACTTATCATTTAACATTATTTGAAACAAATTATTAGAAAATGAAACAACTTTTACTAAAAATTAAAATTTGCCTTGAATTTAATGTTTTCAAAAATTATAATTCTTATATGAATTCAGCTCGTATTAGCTATCTACTTTTTATACTGTTTGTTCTGATATTTCTTACAGGTATAAATCTCGGAGAATATGTTCCTGTGCTTGAAAAGGCAATAAAAATCTGCCTCAGCTGTGTGGGGATCGGATGATTCAGCATTTGCGACGGCTTATCCAGTCTGGTTTCACGTTCATAAATAATTCCTACTTTGGTTTTATCTTTACAAAAAAAATTTATCAGGGTTATACAAAGTCTTTCTGTGCGCCAGGGCTTAACTGCTACTCCTGCCCCGCATCTATACTTGCCTGCCCTATGGGGTCGTTGCAGGTTATTATGGGTGGACTTAAAAACTCTTTATCAATTGGAAAGTATTATCTGGGTTTTTATGTAATAGGATTTATCGGTACCTTAGGGATGATTGTAGGTAGATTTCCATGCGGCTGGCTCTGCCCTTTTGGTTTTCTTCAGGAACTAATACACAAAATCCCCTCAAAAAAGTTTGATATTCCATCAAAACTTCAATATGGAAAGTATATTTTTCTATTTGGATTTGTATTTATTCTTCCTGCAACTGTCCTTGATGAGTTTGGATACGGTATCACCTGGTTCTGTAAATATGTCTGTCCTGCAGGCACACTGGAAGCAGGTATTCCGCTAATGTTTCTTGACACATCGCTAAGGAGATTGATTGGTATACTTTTTTATCATAAACTGACCATACTTTTTATACTTCTTATAGCTATGGTCTTTATCAGAAGGCCATTCTGTCGCACCATCTGCCCTCTTGGCGGATTTTATTCACTTTTTAATAAAATAAGCATATTAAGGATGGTGCATCATAAAGATAAATGTGTAAGATGCTTTCAGTGCTACAGAGACTGCCCCATGCATTTAAAATTTCCAGATGGAGCAAACCAGCTTAACTGCATAAGATGCTTTAAATGCTACTCGGACTCTTGTAAATTCGGGGCAATATCTATAGAATTAGTAGGAGCAAAAGAAAATAGATTTAAACCAAAGGAGATCTAAAAAATGAAAAAAATTATTGCTTTGCTGGCTATCACAATCCTTATCTTTTCCTGCTCTAAAAAGGAACAGCAGACCTCAGATGCAAATGCTCCCTCAAATGCCAATGCTGTCTCACAGTCAAAAGCCGCATTAAAATCCTTAACATCTAAGGATTTACAGGATATAATTGGCAACAACAAAGGGAAGGTTGTGCTGGTAAACTTTTTTGCTACCTGGTGTCCTCCCTGCAGGAAGGAAGTCCCTGAGCTTGTGGAGCTTTACAAAACCTATAAGGGCAAAAATGTGGAGTTTATAGGGATAGGGATTGATGACGGCGGTGCAGAGGTAGTCCTTCCGTTTGCAGAAAAGGTTAACCTGAACTATCCATTATTTTTATCTTCTCAAGAGCTAACAACGGCTTATAAAGTGGATGCCATACCTGCCACATTTGTCTTTGACAAGAATGGAAAGCTAATTCAATCATTTGCCGGCTATGTGGAGGGACAGGAGTTAGCAAGAATTATTGCCATGCTGGATAAATAGTTTTACTTTCTGGAAATAGTTTTTATTGCTCTTTTACAAAAAGGAGGTAAATGTATGAAAAAAGCTTTATTTTCCATGATTTTATTATTTATTTTTTGTGGCATCTCCTTTGCTGATTCAAAGTTGATTGAAAGAGGCAAAACCCTTTTCAATGATCCCCAGCTCGGGAAAACAGGCTCTTCCTGCAATAGCTGTCATCCAAACGGCAAAGGGCTTGAAAAATCAGCCACTAAAAAGGAGTTTTCGGTGATGGGGAAGCCGGTTAAATCTCTTGAAGATGTAATTAATTTCTGTATTGCCAGTGCCATGAAAGGCAAAGCCCTTGACAAAAACTCTCAGGATATGAAAGCTCTGGTTGCCTATATTGAAAGTCTGGCAAAGTAAAAAAAGTGTTATTTATAAATGATGATAGGGGAATAGATGCTTTTTGAGCTTTTCTATAACCCTGCTGGTCTCTCTGGTAACCGATGCATGAAACTCTGGATCTATAACACTTTTTTTATCTTTTAGTGCCTTCAGCTGAATTTTATACTGTCCTGCCACATCCTGAAATTGAGAAGGCACAGGATCATCAATCTCTGTATCTGTCATTATAGCAAGGGCAATCGTCCATGCCCTCGCAACATTAGCCACATTATATCCTCCACCACCAAGAGCAAGCCAGGGTATGTTTAAATCCTTATAAAACCTTACAATCTTTTCAAAGGATATGGTGCTAAGGTTTAATGTGGCAAGCGGGTCGTTATAAAAGCAGTCAACACCGAGCTGGGTTACAAGAACATGGGGTTTAAAGGCATCAATAAGAGGAGGCACAATCTCAAAAAAGGCTCTTAAAAAGTTTTCATCATCCGTATAGGGGTGCATGGGAAAGTTAACAGCAAAGCCCAAACCATCGCCAGCCCCGATATCAGACTCAAAACCTGTTCCAGGAAAGAGATACTTTCCCGATTCATGAAAGGAGATGGTCATTACCTTTGAACTATTATAAAATATCTTTTCCACTCCGTCTCCATGATGGGCATCTGTGTCAATATAAAGCACCTTTTTTCCATCATCTATCATATGTTTAATCGCCACCGCTGCATCATTAAGATAACAGAACCCGGAAGCTCTTTCGCTCATGGCATGATGAAGCCCCCCAGAGATATTGAAAAATATATCTGTTGCTCCGTGTATTAGAGCTCTTGCTCCCATAAGAGATGCGCCACAGACCAGAGCAGACCAGTCATAAACTCCTTCAAAAATTGGGTTATCGGAGGTCCCAAGATTATAAAAAAAAGATTCTGGCGGACATAGCCCGCTATTACAGGATTTAAGCACATAGATATAATGACTTGAATGAACTTTTAGTAGATCTTCTTCTTCGCAATACTCAGGATTAACAAGATCTGCACGGGAGAATAGCCCATAAGCCTTCGACAGCTCATAGGCTAATTTTAACCTGTAAACTTTAAGAGGATGCTCTTCTCCGTAATCATATTTCAAAAACTCATCTGAGTAACAGTATAATACATTTTTATAAGATGGCATTGGTATCAGAATGTCTCTATTCTTCTTGAGATCTCCTTAATATGCCAGATACTCATCCTGAGATTGTCAAGAATATCCAGATACATGGAGGAATGCTTGGGATGGCATATACCTGTTACAAGCCTCTCCTCATGCTGGGTAGAAAACTCATCTGCCATCTGATTTGCCTTAGTTCCGTGAGACAAAATATGGTCTATAAGAACATTGTTAAAGGTTGTAATTAGGTCTTTCAGGTTCTTTAACAGATCCTTTGTGGTGTTAAAAAGGTAGTTAAGCTCTGAAACAGCTTTATCAGAAAATAGCGTACCTTCCTTAATCTTTATCTCCACCGTTTTAATTACATTATAAAAACAGTCGCTAATCCGCTCCAGGTGACCCGCAATGGTTATTAAAAGCCTTACGCTATCCTTATTGCCTTCCTTAATAATCTCCTCAGTAAAGTCCTTTTCAAACTGGTGTACCTTTTTCCCGATCTGCTCAGCCTCGTGAAGTAAACTTTTCTTGTGTTTTATAAAACCATCATAAATCAGGCTGATCATATCAACCAGATCTCCAACTGAATCTGAGAGCTTCTTCTGATAATCAAAAAGTGATTTTTCAACCGGTTTCATGCTTCCTCCCTATTCTTCTATAATTTTTAAAATTTCCTGTAAATCAGGTCTGGCAGCAAGCGTTTTTTCGGAGTTTGCAATGGCGTTATCGGGATCTTTTAGTCCATGCCCTGTAAGGGTGCAGACTATGGTCTCTCCTCCATTAAAATAATCTCTTTCTGAGAGCTTAATCAGTCCAGCAACGGATGCCGCCGATGCAGGCTCACAAAAAACTCCCTCCTTTGAAGCAAGAAGCTTATATGCCCTTATAATCTCCTCGTCTGATACCATATCAATCAATCCACCAGACTCATCTCTTGCTCTGACTGCCTTGTCCCAGCTTGCTGGATTGCCAATTCTTATTGCTGTTGCTATAGTTTCAGGTTTCTCAATTGGATAGCCCCTTACTATAGGTGCAGCGCCCTCTGCCTGAAAACCAAGCATTCTTGGCAGTCTATTAATTTTGCCGGCAGACTTATATTGTTTATAACCCATCCAGTAGGCGGAGATATTTCCAGCATTTCCTACAGGAAGGATATGACAATCAGGTGCGCTGCCCAGCACATCGCAGATCTCAAAGGCAGCTGTTTTCTGACCCTCAAGTCTATGGGGGTTAAGGGAGTTTACAAGTGTGATGGGATAATTTTCTGATATCTCTCTTACAATTTTTAATGCATCATCAAAATTGCCCTTAATCTGAATTACCCTGGCACCGTGAATCATAGCCTGAGAAAGCTTTCCGAGAGCAATTTTCCCTTCCGGTATCAGAACTATGCATTTAATCTCTGCCCTTGCCGCATAGGCTGCTGCTGATGCGGAGGTATTGCCAGTGGAGGCGCATATTACTGCCTTAGAACCGCTTTCAACGGCTTTGCTTATAGCATAGGTCATTCCCCTGTCTTTAAATGAGCCGGTAGGATTGAGCCCCTCATATTTAAAATAGAGATTTACTGTTTTTTTTAAGCTTTTGCCAATGTAAACTGATTTAATAAGCGGCGTGTTCCCCTCAAGAAGAGTTACAATATGCTTCTCATCAATACTAAAAAATTCCAGATAATGTTTAATAATTCCCTGCCAGATCATGCTATCTCCAGTTATAGATTGTCTTCTATTCTCAAAAATACTGGTTTATCAAAGGTAATATTTATCTTCTCAATCTCTTTTAAAGCCTCTCTGAGCTTCTTTTCTTTGGTCTCATGGGTAATTATTACAAGTGGAACTGCACCACCTTCCTCATTTCTACCTTCCTGAATAACCGAAGCTATGCTTATCTTCTTTTTTCCAAGAATGCCCGATATGGCAGCAAGCACACCAGGTTTGTCAACCACCATCAGCCTGATAAAATATTTGCAGACCACCTGATTAATATCAACAAGCTTTGCATCTTCAATATGGTCAGGTATATAACCTCTATTAGGCGTAAGACAGGAAACATTATTTGCAATATTTCTCGCAATGGATATAACATCTCCAAGAACGGCTGAAGCAGTGGGCATCATGCCAGCGCCTTTTCCATAAAGAAGAATGGGACCTGAGCCGTATCCTTTCACAAATACGGCATTAAATTCTCTTCTTACACTTGCCAGCGGATGTTCTCTCGGTATAAGGGTTGGATGAAGCCTGACTTCTATCTTTTCGCCCTGTTTTTTTGATATGGCAAGTAGTTTTATCACGTAGCCAAAATTTGCGGCAAATCTTATATCCAGATTAGTTATATTTGTGATGCCTTCCCTGTATATATCAGCAAATCTGATTTTTTTCCCGAAAGAGAGAGAGGAAAGAATAGATATTTTGTGAGCTGCATCAATCCCTTCTATATCAAGGGTGGGATCTGCCTCAGCATATCCCAGTTGCTGAGCTTCCTTTAAGACCTCATTAAAATCTCTTCCCTCTTCTGCCATTTTAGTAAGAATATAATTACATGTGCCATTAATAATGCCATAAATGCTCTCTATCCGGTCGCCAGCCAGATTTTCCTTTATACTCCTGATAATGGGAATTACACCTGCAACCGATGCCTCATAACCTATCTCTGTTTTATGCTTATCGCACAGGTCAAATATCTCCTCACCTTCCTCAGCCAGCAAAGCCTTATTGGCTGTGACTATGTGCTTTCCCTTTTTTATGGCATCAATTATAAATTTTTTTGCCAGGCTTTTGCCGCCAATAAGCTCAACAACAATATGTATATCCTTATCATTTATAAGCTCATCCGCGTCATCGGTGATTTTAATATAATCGGGAGTTTTAACCCCCTCTTTGGATTTTTTTGTTTTCTCTGCAATTGCCTTCAGATTTAGCTCAAAATTCAGTCTTTTCTTTATCTCTTCAAGATTATCAAGATAAAGCCTAACCACACCTGAACCGACCGTGCCAAAGCCAATAATGCCAAAGTTAATCTTTTTCATAGTTATTTTCCCAGCACTTTTTTAATACCTCTGACTGCCTGCTTTATTCTGTGTTCATTTTCAACCAGCGAAAACCGTATATAGCCCTCCCCATACTCTCCAAAACCTATACCCGGTGATACGGCAACCTTTGCCTCCTTTAAAAGCAGTTTAGAAAACTCAATGGAGCCCAGATGTTTAAATGCATCGGGTATTTTTGCCCAGACAAACATGGTACCTTTAGGCTTCTCTATACTCCAGCCAATCTTGGATAAACCATCGCAGAGCACATCCCTTCTGGTTTTATAGATATCCCTGATCTGTTCCACACAGTCTCTGGGACCATTAAGGGCAATAATTGAAGCAATCTGGATGGGCTGAAAAACCCCATAGTCAAAATAACTTTTCAGCCTTGCCAGTGCATTAATAAGTTCACTGTTCCCGACGGCAAAGGCAACTCTCCAGCCGGGCATACTGTACCCCTTGGATAGCGAATAGAACTCAATCCCCACGTCCTTTGCTCCCGGAACCTGCATAAAGCTGGGCGCCCTATATCCATCAAAACATAGATCTGCATAGGCAAAGTCATGAACAACTATTATTTTGTTCTCCTTCGCATAATCTACTATACGCTCAAAAAAGTTTATATCTATCACCCTCGTGGTAGGGTTATGAGGGAAGCTTAGCAAAAGAAGTTTCGGCTGTGGCCAGACCCTTTTAACAGACTTTTCGAGCTCAACAAAAAAATCTCTGTCTTCTGTAAAAGGTATGGAGTGCACATCGGCACCAGCCATAACGGCACAGTAAGTATGAATAGGATAGGTGGGATTGGGAACTAAAGCCACATCGCCTCTTTCAAGCACTGCCAGCGCAAAATGAGATAGCCCTTCTTTAGCTCCTATCGTAACTATTGCTTCTGTCTCCGGGTCTATATGCACATCGTAGTTTCTTTTGTACCAGTCAGCAATGGCAACTCTAAGTTTTGTTATCCCCTTAGATGCAGAATATCTATGATTTTTTGGGTTATAGGAAGCCTCAACAAGCTTATCAACTATGTGTTGAGGGGTAGGAATATCGGGATTACCCATCCCGAGATCAATTATATCCTCGCCTGCTCGCCTTGCCTTGTTTTTTAGGTCCACAACAATATTAAACACGTAGGGTGGCAGTCTCTTAATTCTTGGGAAATCAAACATACGAACCTCCGAAGTTTCTTAATTTTACTGTAATATTCTAATCTTTGTCAAACAAAGAATTAGAACAGAGGATAATAAGAGACCATTTATTTTAATGCAAGGGCGTATGTTACCGATATTCTGTCAAAAATATTTGCTGAAATGAGCCTTGTTATTAATATCTCTTCACTCTCTTTATCATTAATGATTCCCAGTCCAAGATAGGAAAATCTCCTTACCTCTGGGAGCTTGTCAGATACCCCTTCCTTAAACGCATCCTTATCTTTCACTCCCAGCTTAAATAATGCATAATATGCCTGGGTGCGTTCCCCGTTGTCCTTTGATTTCAGAAATCTTTTTAACTGTTCAACCAATCCCCTGTCATCAATGCCTATCTCTGCAGCAGCTCTAATGACTCTCTCTTTTGATTCAGAGGATTTTTCTTTCAGAGCATTTAAAAGGTAGGGAGCAGTCTCTTTAATCTTCAGCTCACCAGCCACAAGATAAAGAAAGCTTAGAGCCTCTTCATCCTTTCTTGATTGATAGAAGTCAAAAACATCTTTAAGACTACCTTTCTCGAGATAACTGGTTGTGGCAAGCGCTGCAACTGACACCTTTTTATTGGTAGAGTTAATATATCTTTTTAGATAGGTAAGTGCTGATTTATCACCCAACTTTCCCAAGGCAATTATAGCCTCAGGTAAAAAATTTTCGTCTTTGGGATTGTTGACAAAGTTTAAGATTACACCTTTACCGCCTTCTGTCCTCAGCTCCCCCAGAGCCCACAGGGCATTAAAAACCACCCCTGGATTTTTGTGATTTAAAAGCTCCATTAATCTCTTTTCTGATTTAATAATTTTGTGCCTGCCTGCAGCCCAGATTGCACCCACCTTGACCGTATCATCTTTATCTTCCAGTGCATCCAGTATAGATTTTATGGCTTCTTCATCAAGATTTTTCATCTCTGCAAGATTTATTAGCGATGTAAACTTATAGGTGGAGATAAAAGAACCAGCCGAAGCGGTGATAAGCTCCTTCAGCACCTCTTTATCAACCTTTCCCGTCATGGAGTATAATCTGCCAAGCTCTTCATAAGCCATATCTGTGTTTCCAGAACGGGCATAGACTTTTAGTTTGAGAAATCTATATCTTTTATTGGAAGGATCCTCTTTGATGCTTTCATCTAAAATCGAAAGGGCGTTTGCATAGTCTCTGGCTTTTAAAAGCCCATCCACCTTTTTTTCCACATCTTTTGTTTTCCCACATGAAAAAAGGCAGGATAAAACAATAGCAAACACACATATCTTTAAGCTTCCTCTCATTTTCTCTCCCATTAATGCTATCTGCAAGATGGAATAAAAGTGCAGAGCGGCTCTTCAGCCAGATAATCCCCGCCAGTAAACTCGTAAGCCCTTGCCCTGCAACCACCACATACCTTTCTGTATTCGCAGACTCCGCATTTCCCATGATAATGGTCAAGATCTCTCATTTTTAAAAATAGCGGTGAGGTCTCCCAGATGGTTTTAAAATCCTGCTCCCTTACGTTTCCAGCAGGCACTTCCAGATAACCACATATCTGAACGACTCCCTGATGAGATATAAATGCAAATCCCTGTCCACCGAGACATCCCTTAGTCATGGCATCAAGTCCATAGGACTTAAAATCCACAGTTTTCCCCTTCTCCTTAGCCTTCTGTCTGATAATCCTGTAATAATGGGGCGCACAGGTAGGTTTAAACTGCAGGGGGACCTTATCTCTCATATCCTCAAACCATTCGAGTACCTTTTCATATTCAGTGGCTGTTAATGCTTCTGATGCGAGCTCCTTACCCCTTCCCGTTGGCACCAGAAGAAAGGGATGATAAGCTACCGCTCCCAGCTCTATGGCAAGGTTTAAAATCTTTGGTAGCTCCTCCAGATTTCGTTTTGTAATGGTGGTATTTATCTGAAACTCTATATTGTGTTTTTTTAAAATCTCAATACCTCTTAAGGCACCCTCAAAGGCTCCATCAACCTTTCTAAAATTATCGTGTGACTCCTTAGTGGCTCCGTCAATACTTATGGATACTCTCTGTATACCCACCTCTTTCATTTTTTTTGCCACCTCATCGGTCACAAGAACTCCGTTTACAGCCATAACCATTCTAAGCCCGAGCTCTGTACCTCGCTTTGCTATCTC
>JBEQAF010000051.1:0-1829 GCA_041640455.1 bacterium | reverse complement strand
CTATCTCAAAAATATCCTTTCTTAAAAGAGGCTCTCCACCTGTAAGAATAATAATCGGGTTGGAAAAAGAGGCAATGTTCTCAAGCAAAGCCATGCACTCTTCTTTGCTGAGCTCCCCTTCATAGGGACCAAACTGAGCTGCGGCTCTGCAGTGGACGCAGTTAAGATTGCAGCTTCTTGTAATCTCCCATGCAATAAGATGGGGAAGATATTTCTTTTCTTCGCCATGTGGATGGCAATTACTTTTGCCAGACATATGATGCATAAAAACTCCTTATCTTTTATTTAAAATTTTTGCAGCCTCTTTTGCGTGATAGGTAATAATAAGGTCTGCTCCAGCCCTTTTGATGGAGAGAAGAATCTCCATCATAACCCGTTCCTCGTCTATCCAGCCCATCTTCCCTGCTGCTTTGACCATCGAATACTCGCCCGAAACATTGTAGGCAACTAAAGGATAGGGAAACTCCTCAGAGATAGCTGAGATAACATCCAGATATGAAAGTGCTGGTTTAACCATAAGAAAATCTGCACCTTCATTAACATCCAGCGTTGCCTCTCTAATAGCTTCTCTAATATTTGCCGGATCCATCTGATAGCTTTTTCTGTCTCCAAACTGAGGAGTTGATTCGGCAGCATCTCTAAAAGGACCGTAAAATGCTGAGGCATACTTTACAGAGTAAGACATGATAGGAATATGCCCGTATCCCTTCTCATCCAGAAGCTCTCTTATTGCCATTACCCTGCCGTCCATCATATCCGATGGCGCCACAATATCTGCCCCTGCTCTTGCATGAGATAATGCCTCTTCGGCAAGCATCTCCAGCGTGGCATCATTATCCACCTCGCCATTTTTGGTTAGAATACCGCAGTGCCCATGGGATGTATATTCACAAAGGCACACATCGGTAATTACAATAAGATCTGGATAGGCTTTTTTAATCTTTCTAACCGCCTGCTGTACTTCACCGTTATCCATCACAGCAGAACTGCCTTCTGGATCTTTCTTCTCCGGTATACCGAAAATAATTACTGCAGGGATATTCAGCTTAACTACCTCATCCACCTCTTCAAGAATGCGGTCAACCGAATATCTATAAATACCTGGCATAGATTTTATCTCTTCCTTCTTATTCTTTCCATAAACCACAAAAAGCGGATAAATAAAATCGTTAACAGAAAGAGAGGTTTCTCTGACCATGTTTCTTATCTTTTCAGTTCTTCTAAGTCTTCTTAACCTTAAATCTGGAAACTGCATCGCCCCCTCCTTGCCTAAATTTTATTTATAAATGATAACAGATAACTGAATTATTAACAACATTTATGGGGATAGCTGTTTTTAATTATTATAGCTTTTTACCTATCACAAGCATTGCCTGCCCAGTATAGCCTTTTATTTTACCATAGAGATAGAGCACAAAACCGGCGGGGATAAAAAAAGCAAGCAGGATAGGCTTAATGAGCTTCTTGACTCTAAAAAAGCCTTTCTGCTCTGAAGGCGGGATCTTTTTATGAGATTTTTCAAACATGCGGGTCTGAATGTAAGTTCCTATGCTTTCGGCGCATTTTAATACCGAAAGGGGCTCCTCTTTAATGTCAACAAGATTAAAATTATTTTTAGCCAAAAGATGATTTACACTTTTTTTGTCCCATCTCGTAAGATGGTTGGGCGGATAGTCCCAGTGCTCACGGATTAAAAGCTTTACATCAACCCTTTGTGGTCCAGGAAAGGAGAAACAGAGTAAACCATCTTTTTTTAAGAGGGGCGAGAGTTTTTTTATAAACCCATCGGGATCCGAAAGATGCTCTATCACATGAAAAAAGATAATAAA
>JBEQAF010000050.1:0-15729 GCA_041640455.1 bacterium | reverse complement strand
CATTCTCAAAGGCAGAGTGAATATAGCCTGTTTTCCAGCTCGAAAAGGGATATATGGTGGTAGAAACCTCTACACACCCTGTTGCATTGGATATAACTACAGGATAGGGATCAACTGCCATAAACATGTGCCTTATAGCAATGGGCGCTCCGCAACCAGCACAGAGCCTATGACCTCTTGCAAAATTTTCTGACTTTTTCTCATATTTTCCTGCTAACTCTTTAAAATTTATTTTAAACTCACTCATATATCACCCCTTACTCTCTTACTGTTATGTATTTAAATCTTTCAGTCTCTTTACCTGAAGCAATCCTCTCCATATCAGCAAAAACCTGATTAATATGGTCCGGTAATAGCTCTCTCTGCCCAAGCCCAAACACCCGACCGATTACTTCTTTTTTTTCGGGAAGGTTATAAAGAGCTGATTTTGTCTCAATAAAAAGCGGACCACCTTCCCCACCAAATGTATCTGCCCTGTCTAAAACACAGACGACCTTTGCACTTTTTAAAGCCTCTGCCAGCTCTTTATAAGGAAATGGTCTGAAAATTCTTGGTTTCAAAACACCTGCTTTCAAACCTTTGCTTCTAAGATTATTAACCACATGCTTAACCGTACCTGCTGCAGAGCTCATTACTACAAATACAAACTCTGCATCCTCCAGCATATACTCTTCAAAATATCCATAGGCTCTTCCAAATTTAGCTCCAAACTCCTTTCCTACCTCAAGTATAACCCTCCTTGCATTTTCCATTGCCTCTCTCTGCTGTCTCTTAAACTCCATATAATAATTTTGCAAAGCAAAGGCTCCCATAGTAATAGGTTTGTCTATATCAAGAAGTGAATAGGTCTTTTTATACTCACCTACAAAATCTTTAACTTCATTATCATCAAGATAGATCATCTTTTCATATGAGTGACTGATAATGAACCCATCCATACATACAGCCACAGGTAGCCTGACATCTTCATGCTCGGATATTCTGACTGCCTGAATAATATTATCATAGGCTTCCTGAGCATTTTCAGAAAATATCTGAATCCAGCCAGCATCCCTTGCACCCATGGCATCTGAATGATCACAATGTATATTGATGGGGGCTGACAATGCTCTATTAACATTTGCAAGCACTATAGGCGCTCTCATACCAGAAGCCACATACAACATCTCCCACATAAGAGCAAGTCCTGCCGATGAGGTGGCAGTCATTACCCTTCCACCCGCAAGAGCCGCTCCGATACAGGCGCTCATTGCGCTATGTTCGCTTTCTGCCGTTACAAGCTCTGTATCTACATCACCATTTGCCACAAAATCAGCAAAAATCATCATAATCTCTGTGGAAGGTGTGATAGGATAGGCTGCACATACATCTGGATTTATCTGCTTCATCGCCGTGGCAATAGCCAGATTGCCAGTAAACGCATCGTATTTCTGCACTTTAATCCTCCTTATTTTCTTTCTGGTTCCATTACTATAGCATTAGCTTTTTTCGGACATTCGTGAGCACAAATACCGCAACCCTTACAGTATTCATAGTTTATACCCACTACCTTGCCTTCTTTAATAATTATGGAATTATCGGGACAGAATGTCCAGCATGTGTAGCACTGGATACATCTATCGGCATGCCAGACTGGTCTGAATGATCTCCAGCTGCCAGTTTTATATTCCTCTGAACTCCCGGGTGTATCTATTAACCCGCCAATGGGTATCTCTTTCCAGTTTTTAAGCTCACTCATTCTGATTTAACCTCCTCAAAAGCTCTTTTTATCGCCGTAAGGTTACCATTAATAACCTTTTCAGAAAACTTCTTATGAGCAAAGGTGTGCTTAACATGATTTAAAAACACATCAAGCGGGAGAACACCTGTAACTCTTAACACTGCTCCCAGCATAGGTGTATTTGGAATTACTCTTCCCAGCGCTTCCAGAGATATCTTATTGGCATCAACTGTATATATCTTTCTGCCAGAAATTTTAAGCTCCTCCCTGATAGTTCCGGGATCCTTTTCTGAGTTTAAAATCACAGCGGCATCCTCTGTTGCACCGTCAAGAAAGTTTTCCGAATAGATCAGGCTTGGATCAACTACTACAACAACGTTAGGATTTACTACCGGACAGTGGGTAAAAATCCTGTTAGTACTTATAATATTGTATGCTTTAACAGGAGCTCCCATTCTTTCAGGACCATACTCTGGAAAAGCTTGAAAATAAAGGGGGGTCTCAATCATAGACTCACCAAGTGTTTTTGCGGCAGTTACCGTTCCCTGACCGCCACGCCCATGCCATCTTATCTCAAACTGGGTCATTAATACCTCCTGAAATTAAAAAATATTTTACAGCTATTAATCCATAGCCTTTCTTTCCAAAAGAGCAACTGCCATTGTAATTTCGTCAAGATACTCAATATCGCTGCCCATCGGAATACCATAGGCTATGCGAGTTATCCTGATTCCGACTTCTTTGAGATAGTCTTTTATATACAACGAGGTGGTTTCGCCTTCTAATGTCGGATTTAGCGCTAAAATTATTTCAGCTATTCTACTATTTAAAACTCTGTTTTTCAACTGAAAAATTGTAAGATTTTCAAACTTAATCCCCTTGGCTGGTGAGATAAGACCGCCTAAAACATGATACAAACCCTTATACTGACCGCTTTTTTCAATAGATATAAGATCTCCTATGTCCTCAACAACACAGATAATACTTTTATCTCTTTTTTCATCTTTACATATCTCACATAATTCAGTCTGTGCTAAATTAAAACAATTTTTGCATAACCCGATATTATCATAAGCATCTTTAAAGGCATTGCTAAGATTGAGCAGCTCCGTTTTGTCCTTTCTAATTAAGCTAAGTATTATTCTTAAGGCTGATTTCTCACCAATACTGGGTAGCTTTTTAAGCTCTGCAACAAGCCTTAAAAGAGACGGTGGCAGAATCTTCTGAGACATTTAGAAAAGTCCTGGTATATTTAAACCCATACCGCCAGTTATCTTGCTCATCTCACTTTTTATGGTTTCTGCTGCCTTTTCCTGAGCAGATCTGATTGCCGCAAAAATCACATCCTGCATCATCTCCGGATCATCAGGTGTTATGGCTTCTTTTTGAATGGTAAGCGAAAGAAGCATAAGTTTTCCGTTCACCACCGCCTTAACCAGTCCTCCGCCAGCTATCCCCTCATACTCTCTCTGCTCAAGCTCTTCCTGAAGTTTCATAACCTTGTTCTGTAACATCTGAGCCTGTTTCAGCAAATTGCCAAGCTGTTTACTCATCTTCATCCCCCTTTATATCATTTTCAATTTCTTCTTCTTTTCTGTCATCTTCCTTTATAGTGTCTATCTCTTTAATACCTAAAATCTTTGCACCTGGAAACTCATTCATTATCAACATTATAGTCTGGTCATTCAGAATATAAGACTTTGAATCATCATTTTTAACATCTTCCGAGTCTGACCTATTGGCTATAAATATTTTCAGTTCAATCTTTCTTTTATAGAATTCGGAAAGCAGAGAGATTAGTTCATTTTTTTCATTCAGATCCTCGTTAAGCATTTCATAATAAATTTTGTCCCGATGGGAAAAAGTTATCTCACATACGTCATCTTCACATTTAATCTCTGCCCTACCTAACGGATCTTCAAAAACGCTCTTCTTTCTTTTAAGAAAATCTATGAGTGTTTCTTGTTTTTTTTCAACTGATACAGTTTTCTTGTCAATTACAGGAGAGGCTGTTTTTTTTTTAACAGGCAGGAGGGACTCGGTTTCGATAAAATGGGTAAGAGCACAAATTTTCATCATCTCCATCTCAAAATCAAACTGGGGGTGAGAAGAATATCTCAATGCCTCCAGTAACTTTTTAAATGCCTGATAGAACACAGGTATCTCTTCTCTGGAAAAAATATTAACCAGATCTTTAAGATAGCTTATCTCGTCTTTGGAAAGCTCCTTTTCACTGAAATCCAGTCCAAAGCAGTAGGTGGCAAGATGTCTCAGATAAAAAAGAACATTTTCAGAAAAATCAAAAAAATTACCGCCTTCTTCCTTTACCTGATTGGACAGCTCAAAGATAAGCTTAATATCCTTTTCTCCAAGAGCCTTTATAAATGACAAAATCCTATCCCTTGACAAAAGCCCAAGTAAATTAACAACCTCCTCCTCAGACACCCTGTTGCTTCCATAGGCTAAAATTAACTCAAGAATACTTAAGGCATCTCTAACGCTGCCATCAGCCTGTCTCGAAATCATATGCAAAGCGCTATCATCATAGCTAATATTTTCTTTCTCCAGCACCTTAGCCAGATAGGCAAAAATCTCTCCAGGCTCAACTCTTTTAAAATTAAGCCTTATACATCTTGATAAAACGGTTTCAGGAATTTTTTGAGGTTCTGTGGTGGCTAATATAAAAATCACATATGTAGGTGGCTCTTCGAGCGTTTTAAGAAGTGCATTGAAGGCTTCGTTTGATAACATATGCACTTCATCAATAATATAAACCTTATATCTTAACTGAGACGGTAAAAATCTCGTATTCTCCTTAAGCATCCTCACGTCATTGACAGATGTATTGGATGCACCGTCAATCTCAAAAATATCAAGAGTCCTGCCTTCTAACTGCTGAATGCAGTTTTCACAGACATTACAGGGATTCTCAACTATCCCTTCCCTGCAGTTAAGAGCACGGGCAAATATTCTTGCAGTTGTAGTTTTCCCTGTTCCTCTTATGCCAGAAAAAAGAAATGCATGGGGGATTTTTTTTGTCTTAAGGGCATTTTTTAAGGTCTTTACTATGGTTTCCTGACCTATTACTTCTGAAAAAACGAGGGGTCTATATCTTCTTGAGAGAACCTGATATTTGTCCATAACTTTTTATTAAAGTAGCCAGGATTACTGCGGCACACAAAGAGGGCCACTACCGTTGCTTCCTTCCGGACCTGGCGGGGTTTGCAGCCATTTGTTGCGCAGGTCCCGGCTACTAAACTAAACAACGGAGAGGGAGGGATTTGAACCCTCGGTACCCTTTAAGGGGGCACACACGATTTCCAATCGTGCTCCTTCAGCCACTCGGACACCTCTCCAATGTGAAAAGATATTTTTGCACATAAAATTAATTTTTTCAAGCTTTTTAAAGTTTTTGTGGTTACAATTTTAAAATGTCACATGATTTTACTAAAATAAAGTGTCACATGTGGTATTCTTCTGCTTTTAGATACATTACATCTAAAGGTAGGAGGTATATATGGAAAAGAAATACATTATTACGGAGGAAATCTTGAAAAGGTTATTAATAAATAAATTTTCTATTAGGCACAGTCAACTATTTTTATATCATAATTCATGCCTTTGATTATATATAAAAACAGTGTGTTTAAAATATATTAAAGTATCTTAAGCCGCCTTCTCCGATGCCCCACAGGTGTGAAGTCATCTCTTTCCTTCTCTTCTATTTTTTTTAATCCGAGATGCAGAAGGATCTCTTTTTCCTCAGCATCCCTCTCAACCCGTTTTCTATACCTGTTAATACCAAGTCGCTCTCTTAAAAGGAGAAACTCTACTGTTGAAATATCTTCAAATTTTTTTATTCTCTCCTTCACAGATTAACCCTTTTTTTTAACTCTAAAAGTTCTGATAAGCTACTATTTTCAGGCAATGCTGCTTTCTTTTCTAAATATGCCCAATCAATCTCTTTAAAATACCTTTTAATAAGTAACTCCACCATTTCACAGTCTATTGAAGACATCCAGTATTTGCAAGCATTTAGACGATCTATTATCAAATCCTCTATACCGATAATCCTGCATTGAAGACCATTTTCAAACTCAACGACCTCTATTGGAGAATCCTCTCCTACAAGCACTGATAGTGGAGCCTCCACTGCAACCTTCAGGTCTTCATTAATCCAGTATCTGCCTTGTTTTGTAAAACCCACAGAGCTTAAAACTTCATTTAACGTCTCTCTGTCAGCATATGCTAAATCTATATCTGCCGTGAAATAGACCTCTCTCGAATAGTATGACAATGCACAGCCACCTATAACAATAGGTATATCCTTCCCTTTTTCTTCCAGTAGTTTTGTAATCAACGCTACTATTAGTAGCTGCCTTTTTAATGGAGATTGGGTATTTTTAATTATTTCAAGTATTTCAGCTTTATTTATAAAATTCATATCGGCAACTTCTCTTAATTTGCATTGTTAATAAATTTTTCTAAACTTCTCCAATATTTTCTATACCATAACAGATATTTTACTATATTTCAAGAAACGATAAAAATTTGTGGTTACTATTTTAAAATGTCACATGTATCTTTTTTAAAGACCATATTCTAAAAAATTTGCTTGTAAAGCAGCTCACATAATAATTTCATATATTTTTATCTTTATTTTTGAGCTGTTATCTGATATTAAGTTTAGTATGGATTTTATTTTTAGAACTATAAACTCAAATGTGCAGGAGATAAACAAAGAGGATCTGCTCATAATGTCCCAGCTTACCGATTTTGCTCATATCTTTGAGGTAATGTTAGTAATAGATCTAAAGACAAAAAAGATAAAAAAGGCTACGGGAAAATATTACAAAACACCTTACAGGGTATGTATGAAAACAGAATCTCTTATTCCCCGTCTGGAAGGTTTAGTTGTTAACAGAGGTGTTCTGAAGGAGATACAGTCCCTCCTGACAGGAAAGTCTGGCTGTGTGCATCTTTATGAGCTTGTAGAGAATGCCATAAAACTTGCAAGCACAATACTTATAGGAAAACATATAAATTATTTTTCAGATGACTTTAAGAAACTTTCTGACGATGAAAAGATAAGAATATCAAGGCAGTATTTAAAAAATACCTGCTACGCCTATAGAGATGAGGATTAATTATGGATGAAAAATATACCTTTGAAGCCTTTACCTCCTTTGTAAGACCCAAGCTTAAAGGAATACTTCCTCTGGAGACCTACAGACTGCTCCGTGTATCTGGGATGAAGGAGTTATTCGGAGACAGCACAGGTCCTGTATTATACAGGCTGGGTAAAATTCTATCCTCTAAGTTTGAAATTAAAACTGAGGAAGAGCTCCTTGCTCTTATTGAAAAACTGGGAATAGGTCTGCCAAAAATTTTCAACAAGACTGAGGATATTATCGTTATTCATCTTTATGAGTGCATGACCTGCGCCGGATTTCCTATTACTGGCGAGCTCATATGCGACCTTGAATGTGGATTTATAGCTGGTGGTTACGAAAAGATTACGGGCACAAAAACAAAGGGTACCCAGACCAAAAGCTGGACATTAGGTGACGGCTTCTGCGAGTTTGTTATAGAGCTTTTTTAATATGGATGATAAGAAAGAGCTTTTAGAGCTTAAAGACCTTTATGAACATCTGCTTACACTGGCATCTGCTAAGGAGAAGATACTACTCTCATACCTTCAGGAAGAACAGGATTTATACAGAGAGCTTAGAAACAAGGTAAAGGAGATAAAAAACAAAGATAAATCTATTGAGGAGATAAGAACCATAATGGCTCAGAATGAGCGATTTTTTACCCTCGGGATTATGGCGGCTTCTTTAGCCCATGAGATAAAAAATCCGCTTATATTAATTTTTGTCATGATAAACAGGCTGGAGACCTTTATTAACGACGAAAAAGGAAAAAGCTATTTACAGATAGTGAAAACTGAGCTGGATAGGATTCAGGGTATCATGGAAAGATTAAGAGATTATTACAAACCGAAGGCAACTGAGAAACAGCTTAATGATATGAACCTTTTAATAAACGAGACAGTAAAGTTAACCGAGCACTATCTATCAAGGTTTAAAAATGTAAAAATTTTGACCCAATTAAGCGATGAGGTAAAACCCTTTTATTTTAATAAAGGACAGATACAACAGGTTCTTGTAAATATGATAATAAATGCTGCTCAGGCTATGTCTGAACGGGGAGGCAAAATATTTTTAAGAACTATGAAAGAGGACGATTATATAAAAATTGAGGTAGAAGATACAGGTAAAGGGATAAAAAAAGAGTATCTTGATAAAGTTTTCTCGCCTTTTTTTACCACCAAACCGCCAGGAGAGGGGACTGGTATCGGGCTCTCTATTTCAAAAGAGATTGTTGAAAGACATAACGGTAAGATCTCTGTAGAAAGCAGGGTAGAAGAAGGGACAAAATTTATTATTCTTCTACCCTTAAGCAATTAGGCATTTAATCTTTTTTTTAGCTCCTTTGTCATAAGCGGAATAATTGTCATCACATCACCCACAATACCGTAGCTTGCCACCTTGAATATGGGAGCTTCTGGATCTTTATTAATTGCTATTATTATATCTGAATGTTTCATACCTGCAAGATGCTGAACAGAGCCAGATATACCGCAGGCAATGTATATCTTAGGTCTAACAGTTTTTCCAGTCTGACCTACCTGATGCTCATAGGATATCCATCCTGCATCGACAGCAGCTCTTGAAGCACCAACAGCAGCACCAATAGTATCGGCAAACTCTTTTATAATTTCAAAATTTTCAGGTTTGCCCAGTCCTCTTCCGCCTGATACGATAATCTCCGCATCTGCAAGGCTGATCTTTTCCTCAAAGGGAAGATATTCTAAAACCTCGGTTCTTATGTTAATCTTTGAAAAATCAAATTCAAAATTAATAATCTCTGGCTTTTTATCTGTTTTTTCAGGAACTGGGAATACTTTTGGTCTCACAGTGGACATCTGGGGTCTTGTGTTAGGACATAGTATGGTTGCCATAATATTGCCACCAAAGGCAGGTCTTGTCTGAAGTAGATTGCCCGATGCCTCATCAATGTCCAGTCCTGTGCAATCTGCAGTGAGACCTGTTTCAAGTATGGTTGCTACAAAACCAGCAAGATCCCTACCCTGAGTGGTAGCACCAGAAAGCACTATCTCGGGTTTATACTTTTTTACAAGCTCAACAATAACATCGCCATAGGGCTCGGTTCTATAATGTTCAAGCACAGGTGCCTGGCACAAATAAACCTTATCGGCTCCATAACTACCAAGATCATCTGCCATAGCTTCCACATTATTTCCGAGCAGGACTGCTCCCACATAGGTATTTCTTTTGTCAGCAAGCTTTCTTGCCTCTCCTATAAGCTCATAGGTAACTGTAACGGGTTTTTTCCCGTCATGCTCCACTAGCACCCATACTCCTTTGTAATCTGCAAGGGCAGATGCATCCTTAATCTCTCTCGGAATAGAAAGAGCATTTACAGGACATACGCTTATACATGCTCCACAGAGGTTGCATTTTTCATTTACCTCTGCCTTTCCATCTTTCATATACAGAGCAGCCTGTGGACAGGTGGGTATACAGGCTTCACAGCCGATACAGGCTTCTTTATTAATAACTACGTAGCTCATATTTTCACTCCTTTTCCAAGATTGATTATTCTATCAACAAGCTTGGCAGCACATTCTTCCGGTTCTCCTTGAAAGATCTCACCGTTAACGCTTTTAAGTTCCGGTGAGAATACCTTTTCAACCCAGGTAGGTGAACCTTTAAGACCGGTTTTAGTTTCACAGATCCCGAGATCTGAGAGCCCCAGCTTTGACATAGGTTTCTTTGCAGCTTTTTTAATTTCAAACAAAGACGGATATCTTGGTGAGTTAATATCTTTAACAACCGTAATAAGAACAGGTAGTGAGCTTTTAACAACTTCCTTTCCTCTTTCCATAAGCCTTTCCACAACTATGGTCTTTTTCTCTGGATCAATCTCTCTGATCTTTGACACATAGGTTAGCGGAGGTATGTTAAGCCTTACTGCTATTCCGGGTCCTACCTGTCCGGTGTCCCCGTCTATTGCCTGTTTACCACAGATTACCACATCAACTGGACCGTCTTTCTCTTCAATCTTTTTAATTGCTGAAGCAAGCGTATAAGCTGTTGCCAGCGTGTCTGAACCTGCAAAAGCCCTATCGGATACCAGATATGCCTTATCGCAACCCATTGCAAGCGCTGTCTTTAAAACTTCCTCTGCCTGAGGCGGTCCCATTGTGATTACAATGGTCTCACCACCAAATTTTTCCTTAATCCTTATACCCTCTTCTATGGCAAACTCATCAAAGGGGTTGACTATGGACTGAACCCCTTCCCTCATAAGGGTATTCGTTTCTGGATTAATTTTTACCTCTGTTGTGTCTGGTACCTGTTTTACACAAACTACTACTCTCACCTTTTACCCCCTTCTTTAATGTTTTTCCATAGGCTCACATATTTCAACAAGAACACCATTGCTTGCTTTCGGATGCAGAAAGGCTATCTTCATATTGTGAGCACCTTTCCTTGGCTTCTCATCTATGAGCTTTGTACCTAAGCCTTTAAGCCTTTCCAGCTCCTTTTCAATGTTATCAACCTCGTAGGCAATATGGTGCACTGTATCTTTAAAACCTTTTTCTTCCAGAAATTTATAAACACCTGTCCCTGCTTCTGTGGGCTCCACAAGCTCAATTCTGGTCTCACCTATTGTGAAAAAACAAACTTTCACTTTCTGATCTGAAACCTCTTCAATCCCTTCCATTACCCAGCCTAATGTATCGGTATAAAACTTTGCCGATTCTTCTATGCTTTTGACAGCAATACCAATATGGCTGATTTTTTTATACATTTTTAGCCTCCGGATCTGCGTTATTTTTAATAAAGTTAATAAAGACTTCGGACGGGGTTCCCGGTCCGAAAATCTCTTTTATGCCCTGACTTTTAAGATACTCCACATCTTCGACAGGAATAACGCCGCCGCCGAAAACTATTATATCCTGAGCATTTTTTTCTTGCAATAGTTTTACAACCTTTGGAAACAGCGTATTGTGAGCGCCAGAAAGACATGAAAGACCTATAAAATCCACATCTTCCTGAATAGCTGTGTTAACAATCTGCTCCGGTGTCTGGCGTATGCCTGTATATATAACTTCAAAACCGGCGTCTCTTAAAGCCCTTGCCACGTATTTTGCGCCCCTGTCGTGTCCGTCAAGTCCCGGTTTTGCAACTAATACCCTGATCTTTCTCATATCTTTCCTCCCTTACTGATCTTAAATCTATATTAAACTTCTTTGAATTCGCCAAATACTTCTCTCAGTGCATTTGAAATCTCACCTATGGATGCACAGGCTTTTACGGCATCAATGATGGCTGGCATGAGATTTTCATCAGTTCTGGCAATATTTTTAAGTGTTTCGAGACATTTTTTAACCTTATCGTTGTCTCTTTCTGCCTTTACCTTTCTGAGTTTGTTCTTCTGAAACTCTTCTTTCTCTGTATCAACCCTGAGAATATTTTTCTGTCCCTCTTCCTTTGTTATAAACTCGTTAACACCCACCACGATATAATCCTTGCTTTCAACTGCCTTCTGGTATTCATAGGAGGCTTGAGCTATCTCATTCTGAATATAACCTTTTTCAATGGCTTTCAGTACCCCACCCATCTGATCTATCTTATTAATATATTCAGTCGCTTTTTCTTCAATCTCGTCTGTAAGATTCTCAACCGCATAGGAACCGCCCAGCGGATCTATAAAATCACACACACCACTCTCATAACCAATAATCTGCTGAGTTCTTAGTGCAATCTGAGCAGACTCCTCAGTTGGTAGCGCCAGCGCTTCATCTCTCGAATTGGTATGCAGAGACTGGGTTCCTCCCAATACGGCTGCAAGAGCCTGCAATGTTACCCTTATGACGTTATTTTCAGGCTGCTGGGCTGTAAGGGTACAGCCTGCAGTCTGAGTATGGAATCTGAGCATCATGGATGATGGTTTTTTTGCGCCGAATCTTTCCTTCATAATCTTTGCCCAGAGCCTTCTGGCAGCTCTGAATTTAGCTACCTCTTCTATAAAATTATTGTGAGAATTAAAAAAGAAGGAAAGCCTGCCTGCAAACTCATCCACATCTACACCTGCTTCAGTAATGCTTTTAACGTAATGTATACCGTTTGCTAATGTAAAGGCAACCTCCTGCACAGCTGTTGAGCCTGCCTCTCTAATATGATAACCTGATATAGATATGCTGTTCCACTGAGGGAGATTGTCCTTACAGTACAAAATTATATCTCTTACCAGCCTCATTGAAGGCTCGGGCGGAAAAATATAGGTTCCCCTCGCAATGTACTCTTTGAGTATATCGTTCTGAACTGTGCCTTTAAGCTCCTTTGAAGAAACACCCTGTTTTTCAGCAACGGCTATATACATAGCCAGTATGATCGCACAGGTAGAGTTTATGGTCATGGATGTGGTAACCTTATCCAGCGGAATGCCGTCAAAAAGTATCTCCATGTCTTTTATAGTATCAATGGCAACACCACATTTGCCGACCTCTCCTTCTGCCATAGGATCATCTGAATCGTAGCCTATCTGGGTGGGCAGATCAAAGGCAACCGAAAGCCCTGTCTGTCCAGCCTTCAATAGATAATGATATCTTTTGTTAGTATCCTCTGCTGTTCCAAAGCCAGCATACTGCCTCATGGTCCATAGTCTTCCTCGATACATGGTGGGCTGAACGCCTCTGGTAAATGGAAACTCGCCAGGAAATCCAAGATCCTTAAGATAGCTGAACTTCACATCCGCTGGAGTGTAAAGCCTTTTTATCTCAATATTTGAAAAGGTTTTAAACTCTTTTTTTCGTTCCGGGAATTTTTCGATTGATTTTTTAACCTGACCGTTTTCCCATCTTTCTTTTTCACTTTTTATCTGATTTATATCTTCCATACCTTCCTCCCGAAAATAGGGTAATAATTGGCTTGATTACTACTACAATGGAATATTTCCGTGTTTTTTTGGCGGTAATGTATCTCTTTTATTAGTAAGAGATTCAAGTGCCAGGATAATTTTATATCTTGTCATCTCAGGCATTATTACCTCATCAATATAGCCAAGCTCGGCAGCCTTATAGGGGTTGGCAAATTTTCTTCGATATTCAGCGATAAGCTCTTCTCTTCTTGCCTTTTTGTCTGCCGCTGCTTCTATCTCCTTTCTAAAAACTATGTTTACAGCACCCTCAGGACCCATAACAGCAATCTCTGCGGTAGGATAGGCATAATTTATGTCTGATCTCAGGTGTTTGCTGGACATAACACAGTATGCACCGCCGTAAGCCTTTCTTGTAATTATAGCAATTTTTGGGACTGTAGCCTCTGCATAGGCATAGATTAGTTTGGCTCCGTGTTTTATGATTCCGCCATACTCCTGATTTGTGCCTGGAAGAAATCCAGGAACATCAACAAAGGTTACAAGGGGGATGTTAAAGGCATCGCAGAATCTAACAAATCTTGCCGCCTTCATGGATGCATTAATATCAAGGGAGCCTGCCAGATAGTTTGGCTGATTGGCAACTATACCGACCGCCCTGCCGTTAAATCTTGCAAAACCAACTACTATATTTTTTGCAAAATGCTCATGAACCTCCATAAAATCGCCGTAGTCAACTACTTTATATATAATGTCCTTAATGTTGTAAGATTTATTGGGGCTTTCGGGGATAATGTCCCGGATGGACATATCTATTCTGTTCGCTGGATCGGTACATTCAGCAAGCGGAGACTCCTCCATATTGTTCTGAGGTAAAAAACCTATTAGCCTTCTGACCTGATTGATACAATCATCATCGTTTTCAGAGGCGAAATGTGCACAACCGGAGGTGCTATTATGCGTTAAGGCGCCGCCAAGCTTTTCAAAGGTAACCTCTTCACCTGTAACTGCTTTTATAACTTCAGGTCCGGTAATAAACATGTAGCTTGTGTTTTTTACCATAAATATGAAATCCGTAATGGCCGGTGAATAGACGGCACCTCCTGCACAGGGACCCATAATAACAGATATCTGGGGGATTACACCTGAAGCAAGAGTATTCCTGAGAAATATGTCAGCAAAACCTGCAAGACTTCCTACACCTTCCTGAATCCTTGCCCCACCAGAATCGTTAAGACCTATAAGTGGTGCGCCATTTTTTATAGCAAGATCCATAATTTTGCAGATTTTCTCAGCCATTGATAGGCTAAGGGATCCGCCAAATACTGTAAAATCCTGAGCATAAACATAGACAAGTCTGCCATCAATTCTTCCGTATCCCGTAACAATGCCATCACCAAGAAACTTCTGCTTCTGCATATCAAAATCGTAGCATCTGTGGGTAACAAACTTGCCTATCTCAACAAAACTACCCCTGTCCAGCAGTTTTTCTATCCTCTCTCTGGCTGTTAGCTTTCCAGCCTTATGCTGTTTTTCAACCTTATCCTTACCACCACCATCTTCGGCAAGTCTGTTCTTTTCTTCCAGATCTCTATATCTTTCTTCCAAGGATATATAATCCATCTTATCCCTCCTCTTTACTCAATCACTACTATCAGTTCGCCTTTTTTGACCGATTCGCCCACCTTAAAGTTAAAGGCTTTAATCTTTCCGCTGAACTCAGCATGGAGCGGATTTTCCATCTTCATAGCTTCAAGTATTACTACCACATCGCCTTCAGCCACCTCATCGTTAATCTCTTTTTCATATCGGGATATAATTCCGGGCATGGGCGCAAAAATCCCCTTACCTGAAACAGGTTGGGATGAAGCTGATGTCACCTGCTGTGCCTGTTGGGCTACTGGTGTTACAGGTGCAGCTGGTTTGGGCTCTTCCTTTTTAACCTCAATCTTTGCCTCAGCTTTCTGTTCAGTTCTTTTTGTCTCCTCTTTCTTTGGCGATTCAGCAGTGAGTATCTGTCTTTTTACCTCACCCCCAGCCTCTTCAAGAGCTACAACAAAGCTTTCTCCATCTATAACCACATTAAATTTTCTGGCATTTTCAGATAGCTCTACCTTGGGCTTTTCTACAAGCAGACCCTTTTTTGCCTTTTCAATAAGCTCCTGTTCTTTTTTAACATCTTCAAGAGTTTTAGGCTTTACCTCGTCGGGCATAGGCTCAATATTATATTTCCACCTAAGAAATTTTAAGCCCGTAACAGGAAATAAAGCATAGGTAAGCACATCATCCATATTGGTTGATATATCTTTAATGGCTTCCTTAGCCTTTTCAAGCTCGGGAGAAAGCGTATCTGCCGGTCTTACATCTATGGGCTTATTACCCTTGTCATAATTTTTAAGAGCAGCATCGAGCACATTTTTGGCAATCGGTCTGGGCGGTCTTCCATAAAGACCGTAGCAGTAATCCCTTACCTGTGCATTTATCATTTTCCATCTTCCAAAAAGCACGTTCTGTACTGCCTGAATACCCACTATCTGGCTTGTTGGGGTAACCAGAGGAGGGTAACCTAACTCCTTCCTTGTTTCAGGCAGCTCCTTATAAACATCAGGAAGTTTATCAAGCGCATCAGCCTCTCTAAGCTGGTTAACAAGATTTGAGAACATTCCGCCGGGTATCTGATGTAGTAATACTCCCACATCTATGATGGAGAGTTTGGTATCATCCATAAGATGCCTGTACTTTGGTGCTATTTTTTCGAGATGTTCGCCAATTTTTATTATTCTCTCCAGATCAAGCTCTGCCTCTCTCTCTGTCCCTTCAAGGGTTACATATATGGGCTCTATGGCAGGATGGGATGTTCTTAAAGCAAAGGGAGATATACAGGTATCTATAATATCAGCACCCGCCTCAACGGCTTTTAACATAGCCATAGCAGCCATTCCGCTGGTATAATGGGAATGAACATTTATGGGAACCTTAATATTCTCTTTCAATGCCTTTACCAGATCATAGGCATCGTAAGGTGAAAGGATGCCTGA
>JBEQAF010000049.1:0-15787 GCA_041640455.1 bacterium | reverse complement strand
ACACTTTAGTTTTCATAACACAACTCCTTATATTAGAGTTTTTTAAATTATAAACAGAAATTAACAGTTTTTCAACTGTTTTTGCAAAAAATATGCCTTTTGCAAAAATTATCAAAAAAACAGCTTTAAAAACCATTGGCAGGATTCTTAATAGGTCTTTTATCGTCATTTTACCGCTTCATTACGTTATATAACAAACTACAGGAATATTAAACCCGCCAGAACAGCCAGTAAAAAGGAAATTAATGTATAGGTAAAAAATACTCTTTTTTTAAACATTTTATATAGGGCTATAAAAGAGGGAATACTCATTGTGGGACCTGCAAACATAAGAGTTACAATAACTGCCTCAGTGGCTCCCATTGAGATAAGCCCTTTGGCAAGGGGAACAAATGCGATCTGATTAAGAGGAATTAGACCACCTATAAAGGCAGTAATAATTACTGAGGAAAAACCTTTATAGGATAGAACCTTTTTGAGTAGATTCTGGTCAAAAACAATGTACATAAGCGCCTCAATTAGTATGGCAAGGAGGGTTACTCCGCCTATAAAAAGAGCCATGTCATAAAATCTGTCAAGAAAAAATCTGAATCTGCTCTCCCTCGGTATCACATTCATTGTTTTAACTGAGATCTCATTGGCACAGGCTATCTGATAGGAAGGGGCAAGATTTCCATTCTCATCATAGACAGGTTTAATTTTTATCGCATCGGAACCGTAAAAATCATGTTTCTGTAAATACAGAAATATAAAACCTGTGACAAGACCAAAAAATGCCGCAAAGACAGCTTTTATCACTGCAAATTTAACACCAAGTCCTCCATAAGTCAGAACCAATGCCTCTGGACCCATAGCAGGTGATGTATATAAAAGGGTTATTACGGCTGGAAGCGGTACACCGGCAGCGGAAAGAGAGATGGCTATTGGAAGTATGCCACAGGCGCAAAGAGGCGATACCAGCCCTGCAAAGGTGGCAAACAGAATGCTTGTCTTTATTCTGTTCTGTATGAGAAATCTTATCTTAAGGTCAATCTGATAGGTTTTTATAAGAGCTGCTACCAGAATGCTTATCAGGGTAAAAAACCACATTTTTGATATCTCCTGATAAACAATGCTTGAAAATCTTAATAGAACATCAGACATAGGGTTAAATTTTTATATCTTCCACGTTAAAAAGTAGGTCTGTTGGAGCTGTCTGGGCAAATTTTATGAACCTTTTGAAATATTTATCAATTTTTGATTTATTCCCTGACTTTTTTATCTCTGCAAACTCAGTCATAATATTCAGGAGGGCTTTGCTGTAACTTATCCTTATCATTCTTTTATTCTCTGTGTCATTAAATTCAAATACGAAACTGTTTTTGTCATCTATAAAAATATTATTATTTGCCATCGTCGCTGGATAGCTTATCTGAATGCCATCTATAGCGCAGCTCCTGAAGTAGACCTTAACATTTGTTTTGAAATACTGGGTTCTTTTAATTTTAAGCAACTTTTTTGCCAGAGCACCTGCCCTGAACCCGAGTGTTGACATTGGGCAGCTGTGCCCATGAAACCAGTAAACAAGCTTAAGAGATTTATTCTTCATCAGAATGTGTAGTGATGAGGACAGTCTTTATTAAAAATATCAAAATACCCATCAATCATATCGCTGGTAAGCCATGGTTCAATCTCTTTTAGCGCCTTCTCAAAACACTCCATATCCACTGTATTTTTTCCATTCATAATGGAAAATAGGGTTGCCTTTTTATAAAGACTTTCAATATCCCAGCCCACATAGCCTTTTGTCTTTTCAGCCAATTTTTTTATATCCACATCTTTGCCAAGATTTTTCACCTTTTTCAGATAAATCTTAAGCATATCAAGCCTGTCTTCCAGCAGCGGCGGATGAAGAAATATTTTTCTATTAAATCTTCTTTTTTCTTTAATAATTGCCTGATCAACCACATCAACCCTGTAACAGCCACCTACGAGCCTTACCTCTTCATACTCCTGTACCCTGTCTATCTCGGTAATAAAAAAGGTTCTGAAGTCATCATCGGCAAAAGTGGGTGGTTTCCCTCTCAGGTTACCTCTTTTCCATTCATAGTTGCAGTTTGGTCGGGGGCATATCCAATCGCAATCGGAAATATAAAGCACACAGGGCTTTTCCTCAATTGCCACATCTATTGCCTCTTTAAGAGCATTTTTTTTCCCCAGTATCTCCTGCCCAGATACATACACAAAAGGCACTTCTGCCCTTTTTGCTGCCGCTTCGGCAAGCATGGTCATCCCCACTCCGAGAGGTCCCCATAAAAGAACACCTTTGGGCTTCTCGAGCCCAGATGCTTCTATCTCCTTACTTTTAATAATGGGAAATACGATAAGCTCGTCAACCTTTTTTTTTACATCAAAAAGCCCGCCGATGTCCTCATAATTAATCCTCGGCTCCCGCACTTCATAGTATATTTTTTCAAGAGTTTTATGCATCTTCTATCCTTTTATCCTACATTAGAGCCTCAACTTCAAAATGGGAGACACCTTCCGGTATCTTGTCAAAAACTATCATAAAAGGTATGTTAGCTCCGGGTGAGACATTTACATTCATCATGGATTTACCCATCTTGTTGTTTAAGCCCTTTTCTATCTCGGGATAGGTAAGCTCTTTTATCTCGTCATTGGTAAATACATTGCTCGCAAACACAATCTTTTCGGCAAGTTTTTTATTGTCTTTGCTATATAACACACATTTAATCTTCAAAAAGCTTTTCTGAACTCTGTAGCCGTTGATAACCTTGCCCTTTACAACAAACACATTCCCGAGAGTTTTGCTCTCAAGAAACTCACCTTTGACCGCACTTACCCCAAGACTCCCCTGGGTCTCCATGATCTTTGTCTTCTGCCACCAGATAAATCCTATCCCCGTTCCAGAAAATAGAAGCACAATCAACAGTGAGATTAATAACACAAATATACCTGATCTTGGTTTAACCTCTTCAGCCACAAAGGAGGCGGGAGCAGGCTCTTCTTCCTTTTTAAACTCTTCCTGAGGGAAGCTTATCTTCTTCTCCTCTTCTAAAAAGGTAAAGCTCGGTGACTCTAGCTGTTGTTCTTCAAAAAGCGGTTTTTCCTCTTCTTTTTTCTCAAAACTGGTTAGATCGGTGGTCTGAAACTCAAACTCAATCTTCTCAGACCTGGGCTCCTCTGCTGCTACCTGTTCAGCAGGCTCTTCAAATTTTAACTCTTCAAAACTAAATTTTTCAGGCTCTTTCTCTTCTGTTTTAAAACTGTCAAAACTAAAGGGCTCTTCTTTGGCTTGCTGAGACGCCTCAGGCTTTTCCTCTTCTTTCTTTTCACCAAGATCAAACTCAAACTCAATTTTGGTCTCTTCCTCTTTTGGTTCCTCTTTTATAAACTCTTCGAGGCTTTTTCCTGATTCAGGCTTTTCTGCTTCTTCTTTATCGCTAAAACTAATCTTTTCAAAATCAAACTCCGTATCCAATTTTGCTTCTTCTTTTTTTGGCTCTTCTGCTACTGTACCAAAACTCTGGAAATCAAAGCTAAACTCCTCAGAAGGCGCTTCTTTTGGTTCTTCTTTTTTGGGTTCTTCTTTTTTCTCCTCTATGTCAAAAGCAAACTGATCCCATGAAAACTCCTGACTCTCTGTCTTAACAGGTTCGGCTTCAGTTTGTGTGGGCTTTTTCTCTTCAATGCTAATCTCAAAGGATGGAAGATCAAAGGATACCTCCTCTTTTTTCTGCTCCTCTGTCTTTTTTGGGGGTTCCTCAAAAAGGGTCTCTATTTTTTCCTGTTGGGGAGGATATACAGTAAATATGTTAGAGCATTTCTTACATTTTACTTTCACCCCTTTTTCGGTAACCTTGGAATCATCAATCTTAAACTTGCTCTCACATTTATCGCACTGAATAATCATATTTATCCTCCCTGCAAAGACTTAGCTGTTCGAGCTCTCTAATTATAAAAAACATCAAGTTAGAACGACAGTCCCGCTTTTAAAGAGTAAACAGGAGTCACATTGTTATACTCCACTTCGCCTGTAAGGGTAAAAAGAAGTATATTAAATCTTGCACCCACATATGCCTTGGGCTTTGAAAAGGTCTCTTCCTTTAAATTCAGTGTATCAGCCGCAAACCCCTTAGGGGTGCTTTTGAAATAATTCATGCCTACACCTGCATAGGGAGTAATCTTTGCACCAACTCCAAAACCCTTGCTTATGGTTGCTTCGGCACCATAGGTTTTGAAATCCAGCTCCGATACGCCTGAAAGCTGGGTGTAAGTACCTCTAACTGCTATGGCTGGCAGTAGTGCACCGCCTTCAACTATGGCATATTTAAGCTCCCCACCAAAATATTTTATATTTGAGCCGGGCACCTGAGAATATACAACTCCAATATCTATTCCAAAAGGAAGTCCTTTAATGGCATGAATCTTAGGAACTGGCAGATATGATGGTGAATTTAAATCTTTAACCGCATTGTTCCAGTATTTTTCATCGATATTTATAGCCGATACCTCAACGCCTATATCAAATCCTGTAATTCCATATGGTTCAGCTGGTGAAAGGGGCTTATAGGATAAAGCTACCCCAAACTCTTCGCTGAACTTCTTAAAAAGATCCTGAGTCATACCGCTGCTAAATTTAAGGTCATCAAAAGCAAGGGCATTGCTGACCATAATTACAGAAATCACCAAAGCAAGAAAAAATTTTTTCATTGTACCTCCCTTTTATTTTTGTCTAATTTTTAACCCTTTCTTATCACTAAATTATAATCAATAAAAAATAATTAATCAATCTAACCTTCTGGCAGATAATTTTTTTTTATCAGGTTCAGCTCATCCTCCCTGCTTTTTATCTCCCCTTTGATATAACCTTTTATAATATCTTCAAATATTTTTGAAAAAATGGGAGAGGGTTTAAGCCCCAGATTTATTAGATCCTCTCCCGTAATTTTAGGCTTAATCTTTATCATCTCGCTGAAATATCGAGAGATCATTAGCTTTACATTGTGATCGTTAAACTTTGCCATGTAAAAAATCAATGCCTCAGCGGAAAGGTCTTTAAAAATAAAATAAATATCACTTTCATCAGATATCTTTTTTATCTGCTCAAAAACCTGTTTTTCCTTGTGTTTAATCTCTAATACCTTTTTCCCGAAGGATCCTACAATACCAAATCTCTGAACAAGCTTTTTCATTTCGCTTTCATTAACACCATCAAAAAGGGCAGAGAAAAGAACAACTATCTTATCTATATCTATTCCTGTAAATAAAAGCTCGTACCATTTAAGAATGTCTTTGGTTCTTAAAAATAAGGGTTTAATCTTTTTCCACATCATATTAGGGTGAATATGCCCCATTACTCCCAGCTCTTCAAGTCTGTCAAATATCTTCTCAGGCACATCTTCTTCCAGTATTAGATAAAGCTCCGTAAAAAGCCGATTGCCAGAAAGGAGCTCAAAAACATTCATTTTAACAGCATTTTTAATCAGATAAAGGGCATGCTTGCTAATTTTAAAGTCAAATCTTACTTCAAACCTGACTGCCCGAAGTATCCTTGTAGGATCTTCCACAAAACTCAGGTTATGTAATACCCTTATCATACCCTCTTTAAGATCTCTTAACCCACCGTAGTAATCAATAAGCTCACCAAAGCCTCCAGGATTAAGCTTCACCGCCAGGGTGTTTATGGTAAAGTCTCTGCGATAAAGATCAAGCTTAAGAGACCCACTCTCAACAGTAGGCAGACTTGCAGGCTGAGGATAGTATTCAATCCTTGCTGTGGCAATATCAATCTTGCTGTTGTCAGAAAAGATAAGATGGGCGGTCCCAAACTTTTTATGCTCCGTAACCTTAGCGGATAGAATTTTGGATACCATATTGGCAAGTCTTATCCCGTCACCCTCTACCACAATATCCACATCAAGATTTTTTTTCTTTAGTATAAGATCTCTTACTATTCCACCAATCATATAGGCATTGTAATTAAGTCCTTCGGCAATCTCACCTATCTTTACAAGCCTTTCAAAAAGATCCTTACTAAAACTGGACATCATCACAGATCTTAAATTTCTAAAGTTCTCTTCCTTAAGCTCCGCCTCTTTTTCCACCGATATCTTTTCGTCCTGAAGAATTCTCAAAAAATCTGTTCTGGTTATTACACCTATGGGCTCCTCAAACTCGTTGACCACTGGAAGTAGTCTCTGCCTGCCCCTGAATATGAGCTCCTTTATTTCTTTTATCTCCGAGTCAGGTCTTACGCTATAAAATTCGGTAGTCATAAAATTTTTTACAGGTAAATTTCCGTAACCATGATAATCTGCCTTCTCTACGTTCTGTCTTGATATGAGTCCCACTATCTTATTTTTCCCTTCAGTCTCCTCGCATACCGGCACCATGTTAATATTATATTTCGTCAATATCTCTCTGGCTTCAATGATTGTATTATGAGGATAAATATATTTTACAGGCAGTGACATAATATCTCTTGCCACCTTAGGTTTTTTAATAATCTCCTTAAGCTCAGACAGGATTATCTCTTCCAGCTGAATGGGTGTGAAGTCCTTGACCACAGCTGAAGCGGCGTAAGCATGTCCTCCTCCACCCAGTTTATTTATAACCCTTGATACATCCACCTCCGGTATCCTGCTTCTTGCAGAAATAACTACCCTGTCTCCAAAACTACCTATACCAAAAATTACAGGCAGTCTTTCAAGATCCTTTATCTTCTGAACAATAACGGCAAAATCTCTGATAAACTCTTCAGACATTATGGTGGAGATCCCCACATCGATTCCATAGATGGAATAAATCTTTAAAGAGCTCAACATCTCGTTAAGAATTTTTATCTCCTCTCTGGATATCTCTCTATTTAAAAGCTCCCTTACAGTTTTTAGCTCCCCTCCGTTTTTCAAGAGATAGGCACAGGCAAGATAATCTTCCTCTGTAGTTGACTCATAGGTAAGATTTCCCGTATCCTCATATATGCCAGTAAGCATTATGGTCGCTTCCTCAGGACTCAGCTGAATCCCCTTTTCTTTAATCAGAAGGGTTAAAATAGTAGTGGTGGAGCCCAGCTCCCTGAAAAACAGCTTGTCGGTTATGACATCTCCCTCCTGATAGGGGTGGTGATCGTAAATAACTATTTCGAGGGACTCTTTTTTTAAAATCTCTGCGGGCACATCAATCCTTCTTGGATTTCTTGTATCCACCATTATAAGTCTTTCAAGCCTTTCAAAATCTATGTCTTTCTGCCTGAACGCACCGATTTTTTTGAGAATGTTTACAACAAACTCATCTTTTGCAGACCTTTCCTGAGATCCTGGAAATAGCACATGGGCGCAGGGATAGAGCTTTTTTGCTGCCACCAGCGAGGCGATGGCATCAAAATCAGCATTCTGATGGGTAGTTATAAGCTCAATATTTTTCATCTTGCCCTCGGATGATACTGATAATAAACATCCTTTAACCTATCCATGGTTATGTGTGTATAAATCTCTGTGGTTGAAATGTCTGAATGACCAAGAAGTAGCTGTACTGTGTGCAGGTCGGCACCATTCTGGAGCAGATGAGTGGCAAAGCTGTGGCGCAGAGTATGAGGCGTAATATGGTCAATACCCGCATTAGTGGCTAACATTTTTAATATCTTCCATACATACTGTCTTGTGATGGGTTTTTTATTTCTACCCTGAAGCAGATAAAGTTTAGGTTCAAAAACCTCAATATATTTTTTTAGCCAATAGATGAGCTCCTCTCCCATAGGTACTACACGCTCTTTACTCCCCTTCCCGAGCACAATGACAAACCCCGCATTTATGTTAATCTGATTAAGCTTCATGTTAGTCAGTTCCGACACCCTTAGCCCCGAGCCATAAAGAAACTCCACTATAAGCCTATCCCTGATGCCACTTTTTTTAGTCAGATCAATATGTTCTATAAGCCTTTTTACCTCCTCCTCTGAAAGAAAGTGGGGGAGATTTCTTTTCATTTTTGGCAGCTCAAAATTGCAAAGCGGATCCTTTTCGAGATAACCGATCTGGAGAAGAAACTTTGTAAACCTTCTTACCGAAATTATGTTTCTTATTATGGTTGTAACCTCTTTTTTTTCGTTGTGCAGAGATTCAAAATAATTCAGGTAATCTTCATAGCTGAGCTCCTTAATATCTCTCTGCTGAAAAAATTCAGAAAATTTTTTAAGGTCAAAAAAATAGGATTCAATGGTATTTTTTGCCAGCCCCTTTTCAAGCCTCAGCTGTGTCAGAAAACCCTCAATGTACCTCTCCACAAGAAAATTATATTTCAACTATCCTTAAAAACAAAGAAAAAGCTTGTAATGACTTTTTTTTTGAATATAATCTAATTTTAACTGTCTAATGAATAAAACCATTGTTTACATTAAGGCTATAAGCTTACTGATCATTTTTTTCCTATCCACTTATCTCACTTTTAAATATGAGCTCTGGACATTCTTCTCCAGCAAAGACCGGATATTGAACTTTATAAACAATTACAAGGCACTTTCGGTCTTTATTTTTATAGGGCTTCAGATTTTACAGGTTATTATTGCCTTCATACCCGGGGAGATTACGGGCTTTATCGGAGGATATCTTTTTGGTATTGTGCTGGGCACTTTTTATTCAACCATAGGGCTTACTCTCGGTTCAGTTATAGCCTTTTCTCTTGCAAGATTTTTTGGAAGACCCTTTGTCATTTTATTTGTGCCTCAGAAATATATTGAAAGGTTTGACTATCTGATGACACACCGAGGGACAACCATATCTGCCCTGCTTTTTCTCATGCCAGGTTTTCCCAAAGACTATCTATGCTACATTCTTGGCTTAAGCAAAATGCGAATGAGAGCTTTTGTCATTATCTCCACCTTCGGAAGACTGGTAAGCACTTATCTGCTATCCATAGCAGGAAATCTTATCAGAAACCAGTATTACAAATCCTTCATCTCTCTGGCAATTTTTGTTTTGCTCATAATGTTTGGCTTTTATATCTATCGTGATGCTATAGAAAGGTTCATACACAAACATATTCACAAAGAGGGCTAAAAACTAAGCCAGAACCTTTAAAAGTGCAGTTCTAATAGCTTCAAGATCCTGCTCATCTACTATCTTTCTGCCATTTCTTTTCACGTAAAAAACATCTATTGCCCGCTCACCGAGTGTGTTAATTTTGGAGAAGTATATATCCAGATTTAGCTGATAAAGCTTTTTGGTAATCTCATAAAGCAGTCCAATATGATCCTTTGTAAATACGTCTATGATGGTAAAACCTTCTGAGCTTGTGTTATCAAAATAGATCTCGTCTTTCTCTTTAAAAATGTTTTTTTTGTGAAAGCCCTTTATTTTCTTCATAATTTTTTCATCAATATCTTTCCCCCTCGCAAGCACCTCATCAATGGTTTCCATAAACTTTTCGTTAAGATATTCATCAAATTCATATTCCCGTTTGCCCAGATCCACATAAAACACATCAAGCACCGAGCCGTTCTCCCTTGTGTTTATACTGGCGCTGAGAATATTAAACCCTGTATAGGTTATAATCCCCGCAAGCTTATAAAACAGTCCTTTTCTATCTTTGCTTGCAATTATTATCTCTGTAACCTTATTTTTAAAATCAGGATTTATATTAACCACATACTCCCTGCCTGATATATCAAACTCCCTGTCAATCTCAAGATGTTTCTCAATAACCTGAAACTCATTGGTTAGTAAGTAATTAACTGGAAGATGCTTTACATAAGGGATTAGCATATGCTTGTTTTTATCTTCGAGGAAGCTTATAAGCTCCTTTCTTCTCTGTCGTCCAAAATCTTCAATGTAAACATAGTCTTTCTTCCATGTGTCCAGTATTTTTTCAAAGTTTATATACAGACGCTTGAACAGACTCTCCTTCCACTTACTGAATACACCCTCTCCAACAGACATAAGGTCTGCCAGAGTTATAAAATACAGATATTCAAAAATCTCTTTGCTTTTAATCTCTTCTTCAAAAACCTTTCGCAGATAAGCAAAATCAGATATATCTCTGCGTTGAGCTATCTTGGAAAGTAAAAGATGTTTTTTAACAAGAAAAACAATAATTTCTGTATCTTCCACATTAAGTTCAAGCCTTTTGCATATCTGTTCTGCTATAAGAGCGCCTTTTTCTGCATGATCTTTACCCAGACCTTTCCCTATGTCATGTAATAGTGCGGAGAGAAGAAGTATGTGTGGTTTTCTTATTTTCCTTCTGATATCATCCCTGTTCTCTTCATAGAAACTAAGCAGACTCTTAACCGAATAGAGGGAGTGAATATCTATGGTATATATATGATAGGCATCAAACTGCATCTTGTGATAAATCTTATCAAACTCAGGAAATATAATTTTTAGAAAATCTGAATAGTACATATCCATTATTACATTAAAATCATTACTGTTTTTAGGCGTGAAAAGCTGAAAGAGAATGTTTCTCAGCTCTTCATCCCACTGTAATATTACAAACCTGCGAGCAAGATTTTTAATAATATTCAAGGTTTTAAAGGAGATAGGCTTTTGCAGGTTTTTGCTATAAAGAAAAACCTTAAAAAGTGATCTTACATTTTTTTGTGTTCTCTGAGGAGTTATACTGATCTCTCCACCGAGATAGCCTTCCAGAAATATTCCTGAATCTATCTCCTTTTTTACCAGATACCTTTCTTTTTTTAAAAACACATCAAGGCTGTGAAAAACTTTTCTGGAAATAAGATATACATTGTGGGTATGACGGTAAAAATCCTGCATAAAGGCTTCCACAGAGGATGCATCTTCCCTGTCCTTATAATTCAGAAAATGCGCCACCTCTTCCTGAAGTTCAAAGGTAAGTGTCTCTTTTTTAATATATCGAAACATATGTATATAACATCTTACTCTCGAAAGAAAGGAGTAGGCGTTCTGAAGCTCCTTAAGCTCCCTACCGTCAATAATGTTAAGATAAAAGAGACCATTAAAATCACCCTGACCGATTGTTACCCTGCTCAGCCAGTTCATATAATGAAAATCTCTGAGCCCTCCTATGCCTTCTTTTATATTGGGTTCCAGAATATAAGGGGTTTGATTATACTTTAAAAGTCTTTTGTTATACTCATCCAGCTTGAGATTAAAATATTTTACTCGCATTTTTTTAAAAAATGGGTAGATTGTATTTTCCAACCAGTACTCATATAGTCTGTAGTTACCGCACAGATATCTGGCATTAAGATAGGATGTAACTATGGTAATATCTCTTTGCAGATCTTCCGGTAGCTCATCAATCTCCCTGAAAGCATAACCCACCTCAATCTTTGCATCCAGTAACCGCACAATCAATCTATCGTAAATCTCCTTAAGAAGCCCTTCATCTGCTTTTCTACTGATAATTACCATATCTATGTCAGACTGGGGATAAAGCTCTTTTCTGCCATAACCTCCTACAGCAGCTATAAAGAAGTTTTCCCATCCTGCAGAGCCCGTAATCTCTTCAATCATACTGGTAATCAGTCTGTCAAAGAAATTTGTCCTGTTTTTCAAAACCGAGAGAGGGTTTTTATGGCTTAAAAAAGCCCTTTTTTCCCGCTCAGAGAACTTCTTTATTTTATCTGACATGTTTATCTTCATTATACTGAACTATGGCTGTCCTCGAAATGTACTCTTTAACACCCTCAAATACTCCTTCCGCAATCTTCTCCCTGTAAGATGCCGTTGCCAGTCTCCGTCCCTCAATCGGGTGAGTAATAAAAGACACCTCTACAAGAATGCTGGGCATGGCTGTACCAAGAAGCACATAAAAGGGACCCTGCTTAACTCCGAGATCGTTTATATCTTCATAATGGGATCTTAGTTTGGATACCAGATTTTTCTGAACAACTGATGCAAACAGACTGGATTCATTATACTTACTACTTATCAACAGATCTTTCAGTATGTTCTGAATCTCATCTACCCCTTCTATGGAGGTGGCGTTTTCCCTCGCAACTACCTCCATTGCGCTCTTTTCCTTTGCAAAGTTAAGAAAATAGGTTTCTACTCCGCTGGCAGACTTATTTTTACTCGCATTGGCATGGATGGAGATAAAAAGGTCTGCCTTCCGAGCATTGGCAATGGCGGCTCTCTCCTCCAGAGGGAGATATCGATCAGTCTCTCTGGTATATATCACATTTATCTCGGGAAAATTTTCTTTTATAATTCGTCCCAGTCTTAATCCGATATCAAGCACCACATCCTTTTCCTTAAGCCCGTCCACCCCTATGGCGCCCGGGTCATGGTCTCCATGTCCGGTATCTATGACTATCGATCTTACCTGGTGTAGAATATTTTTTGTCTCAACTTTACGTTCCTGAATCTTTTTCTCTTCCGGAGCAAGCCCTTTACCGTGTTCACCCTTTTCTGTCCCATAAATATCAACAACAACCCTGAAAGGGTTGGCAAGACTAAAGAGGTTATATTTTGTTATGGATTTTAAGTCAAGAACTATACGAACTGTATCTTCTTTAAACTGCCCTACCCTTATCTGCTCAAGCAGATTATCTTGTATTACTATTGGTGTACCAAACTTTTCTCTATCAGCATGTATTCCTTTCAGATCAATAACAATTCTGGGTGGTTTTTTATTCTCCTGATCTTCTTTAAGATACCTATGTTCATAGACTGTAACACTGTCAAGCTCCAGCACAATCCTTGTGTAGCTGGTATCAGACCAGTATCTGATATTTTTCAGCGCCGAGCCCACACCGATAACCGGCTGTTCCTTTCTTTCATCCTCCCAAACAGACTTTATATCATCCCCATTATTTGACGGTTCAAGTAGTTCAAGCTTTTTTTTCGCTGCAAGGTATAGATTGGTATTTTTCTGCTGACTGACCTCTCTGTAAAGGCTTAAAGCCTCTTTCAGATATTCCTGAGATCCCGTTATCTCATAAAGCTTCTCGTATATATCAGCTTTAAAATACTTGCTTCCGATAACCTCATGGTAATTTTTGCTGTTTTCCAGCTTATCAAATTTAAGAATGTATCCCTTCAGCACACTGTCTTTCAGCTGGTTTTTAGAGTTTTTATATATGAGATATTCCTGCTTTATCTTTTCAAAAAGTGATGGTTTTGCTTTTTTGCTGTTTTTTGGTTTTGCAGCGGTAAAAGTAAATAAATAAGCTAAAAGGAGAATACTAACTACCAATCTCTTTAAGTGCAATATTTAGCTCCTTTTCTGCCTCAGGGAGCAGTTTTAAATATTTATCAAACTTCTCGGTCAGATGCTCTTTATCTACCATTTTACACACAAAATCCATATCTTCAAACCACTTATTTACTGAATGGGCATTGAGTTTATACTCTCCATAGTGAGTGACCGTATTTTTATCCAGCTTTGGGGGTGAAAAGAGTACCTCTGACTTTGGATATCCAAATGCAAGTGTGGTGATAGGAAAGACCATATCAGGCAGAGATAATTTCTCCTTTAAAAATGCTATGTCACATAGACCTGTTCTGCCTGTTTGAGATAGCATAACAGACTTTAATCCAAGTGACTCACAGGCAATAGTCATATTCATTGCCGCAAGTGAGGCGTTCATAACAGCAAGGGTATAGAAAAAAAGCGGATAATCTTTAAATACCCTGTCCACCAGTTCAAGCCTTTTAAGATCTGCACAGATTATTATAGCTGCCCTCGCGCCAAAAGGGATGGGAGAGCCAAACTTTTTCTCCCATTCCTGGCTATTAAAGGGGAAAAAGCTCCATGTCTGCAGATTAACGGTAGATGGCGTCCTGACACCTATCTCTATTATCTCTTCAATTATCTCGGGAGGCACCTCCCTCTTTAAAAAACTCCTGCAGGATTTTCTTGAATAGAGAATATTTAAAAAATCATTGTCTCTTGCCGGTACCCTCTGGTTAAGGATAAGTCTTATCAGTTTCTTCAACATAAATACCTCTTGTTAACCTATCATATCTTTTAGTTTCCTTAATATATCAAAGGCTTGTAAGGGAGTCAGCTCTTCCAGTCTTATACTTTTTATCTCTTCCACGAGCCTTCTCTCAAGCTCATCAAACAAGGAAAGCTGTTTTCTTTCTTCAAAAATGTTGCCTTTTATCCCTCTAATGTCGGCATTTTCAAGACTGTATAGAATATCCTTTGCCCTGCCAATCACTTTTTCTGGCAGTCCAGCAAGCTTTGCCACATGGATACCATAGCTTTTGTTTGCCACTCCTTCTACCAGCTTGTGCAGAAAAACTATATCTTCCTTCCATTCCGTAGCTCTGATAGTAAAATTTCTGATATTTTTTCTTCTTTCTGCAAGATCTGTTAACTCATGATAATGGGTGGAAAAAAGCACATATGGGCGCTCCTTTCTTTCGGACAGGTATTCCAGCACCGCCTCAGCTATGGACATTCCGTCAAAGGTACTTGTTCCTCTGCCCACCTCATCAAGGATTATCAGGCTCTTATCGTTTAGCCCCCTGAGAATCCTTGCTGTTTCTATCATCTCAACCATAAAGGTGCTTTTGCCAGAGGCTAAAAAGTCTGAACTTCCTATCCTCGTAAAAATATTGGTAAATATGGGCAGCTCTGCTCTTTCCGCCGGAACAAAAGAGCCTATCTGAGACATTAGAACAATCAGTGCAATCTGTCTCATATAGGTGGATTTGCCAGCCATGTTGGGACCCGTAATAAGCATTATGTTGAAGGATTCTTTGTTAAGATAAAGGTCATTGGGTACGAAGTTATTTACCATACGCTCTACAAATGGGTGTCTACCCTCTTTAATAAGAATATAATCCGAATAATCTACCACGGGCTTGCAATAGTTATACCTAATTGCATTGAGAGCAAATGATGAGAATAGATCAAGTAGAGCTATCTCTTCTGCCAGCTTTTTAAGCTCTCCAGTAAACTCCTTAACCTTAAATAGAACCTCTTTGTATAAAAACTCTTCAAGCTCCTTTATCTTTGAACTTGCGCTTAGTACCTTCTCCTCAAACTCCTTGAGCTCTTCTGTAATAAACCGTTCCGCATTTACAAGGGTCTGTTTTCTATGATAATCGAGCGGAACATTTTTAATATTTGCCTTTGTGACCTCTATGTAATAACCGAAAATTCTATTGTATCCAACCTTTAGGGAGGATATGCCCGTTCTCACCCGTTCCCTCTTCTCATATTCAAAGAGAAAGTTAGTATTTCCCCTTACAATCTCCCTTAGCTCGTCCAGCTCCTTTGAGTACCCCTCTCTGATTACACTCCCATCCTTAACCTGAAAAGGCGGATCTGGCATTATGGAGGTTTCAATAATATTAACAAGCTCCGGGAGCTCACTTAGCTGAATTCCATCAGATAAGGAAGGTATCTCTGATATAATTTTTTTGATATTTTTTACCTCTTCAAGGGATTTTTTTAAGGATATTAGATAGCGTGGCGACAGATTAAGATTCAGAATACTTCCTATAATCCTTTCTACATCAATTAGTTTTCCTAAAGACTCTCTGAGTGGCTCAATGATATGGGGATTTCTGACAAACTCCTCCACTCGGTTATGTCTTTTGATTATTTCTTCTTTTTCTGTAAGCGGAAAGGTAATAAACTCCCTCAGCTTTCTACCACCCATGGATGTTTTTGTGTTATCAAGTACCGAAAGCAGGGTCACTGATTTTTTATCCTTTATCACAGGCTCAAATATTTCCAGATCCCTGATTCCATTTTCATCAATGTAAAGATAATCTTTTATGGATATCTTTTTTGGATTTTCAAAGCTGAAATTTTTAATCAGTATTATCTGGTTTATATATTTTTCAAT
>JBEQAF010000048.1:1932-15804 GCA_041640455.1 bacterium | reverse complement strand
AGCTTTTCTGGGGGTAACTCCTCTATAAAAAGCCTGTATGCCTTTTCTCTACCTGAAGGAGGATTTTTGAATCCTATCCTTATTACCCTTGATGACTGACCTTCCAGTTTAAAGGATTTAGGGAAGAAAACCAGATCCTGCGACTCTTTATATTTATCATTCCCCTGCTCATCCTGCTGCCACTCCATCTCCTTAATGATGAAGTTTAAAGCCGTTTTCCCGTCATTGGTGACTGTAACAGAGGATGTGGGGTTTGATTTTAACAGCTCAATCCTGATGGGGGACACGCCCCACTCGCCTGCATAAGAAAAATTAATATAAAGAAATAGAAAGCCACATATAAAAAGCCTTTTCATATGCCTTCCACTGATATTGAGAATGGGAGCTCGTAAACACCAGGATGGGCATCCCTGCTCAGCTCAATTTTAAATCCCAGATGGGTATTTATGGTTCTGCCAGGCATTTTGAGGCAGATAAGCCCGCCCATGCTGCCCAGCTCAATTTCCGAATTTTCAAATATAACCTTACTACTTTCAGAAAATCCGTTGCTAACCTTTTCAACATTTATAAACACTGAAGGATAATTTGATTTTATGCTCAGATTTACAGCCTGAGGGATTAATATGTAACCCCTTCTGATATCATCATGGCTAATCTGTATACTGGAAATCTTCTGGATTTTATCTACTTTTACATATCCCTTAACATGGGCAGTTACAAATACCTTTGCTGACGCCTGAGCCAGACCTTTTTCTGCTCCATAAAGGATACTGAAATTAAAAAGCTGGACTAAAGAGAATAGCCCTACAAGAGCTGCCTGAGCTAGTTTTTTCTGTAAGTTAAGCCCCTTTTCAAGATGGGATTGATTAATATAACCAAGCTCAAGCAGGATCTCACCAATCTTTTTATGGGGATTTTCTTTCTGAATTTTTAGAGCTTCATTGAGCTGTTTTTTTGTAATTATTTTTGATTTATATAAAATCTGACCGAGCTTAAGACTATTGGTGATAGGCTTCTCACTGTTTTCCTGGAAAAGGAGAGCCAGCGTTAGCTCAGAATGGGTAAGATAGCCCAGTTTAACAAGTATCTCTCCCAGCTTTTCCCCGGTCTGTTCCTGAATCTTTAAAGCTTTCTCAAGCTGTGCCGGGGTTATCTTTCTTGCTTCAAGCAGAATTTCACCCAGCCTTTTCCTTATTCCGTATGCGAGTCTAATGGCAGATCTGATATTTCTCAGATCCTTTTGAATATCCAGCGCAAGATTAAGCTCTGTGGAGTCAATTATCTTTTCTTCAACAAGCAGTTCTCCCAGTTTTTTATTTACGGTTTTTTGCTTCTCCAGAGCCTGGTTCAGTCTATCTTTGTCTATGAATGAAGCGGCTAAAAGGATCTCACCTATGAAACTGCCGTTGTATTTAATTAAAAGCTCTTCTCGAGTCATGTTTAATAATATAGCAAAAAATGTGCTAAAGATTAAGGATTAATTGAAAGAGTAACCGTATCGTTGTATAAACCAGCAATGGCATCGGCAAAATCTGTTGCCTTGACGGTTGCACTTAAGGTAACGGTTCTGTTTGTATTTCTTGGTACTGTGGCTGTAGCAGGATTGATTGTAAAGCTGTAGGGCAGAAACTCTGTAATAATGGTGCTATGTCTCATCCTGTTTTGATTGGGACCTGATTCATACAGACCATCATCATGAGTTATTATATAAGTGGCAAGCGGAGCGGCACCACCGCATCTTATTGTAATGTTTGTTTCTGCTGTAACATCATTATTTGAAGTGATGTCAATATTACCTAAAGCTAATGTGGCAGTTGCTGTTGAAAATCGGCAGTTACTTTTTGATAAAACTGTAGCCTGAACAGAAACTGTGGAGGAATAACCTACATTTGCCGTAAATACAAAATAAGCGCATAGAGTAATCAGGAATAAAATTGTCTTCATAAAAAAAAGAGATAAAAAAAGGGGAGCTAAACTCCCCTTCTAAAAATAGTTAAAGCTAATTACGGATTGATTGTTAATGTAACTGTGTCGTTGTAAACGCCAGCTGGAGCATTAATATAATCGGCTTCCAGTATGGTCGATGTGATGTCCATAGTTATAGGTGATGTCTTTCCGTTACCAGTACCGGTTGCTGTGTAAGAAAAGGAATAGGGAATAAAATCTGTACCATTGCTCAGTCTGTGAGTTGTTCCTGACTCATTTAAACCATCATCATCGGAAATTGTGTAGCTGGCATTCTTGGTACACCAAAACTGTGGCTGTGTTACTGTACCGTTTACATTACCGCCCACTGATGGATCCAGTGTAAAAGAAATAGAACCACCTGAATTAAACTGACAGGTACCAACTACAGTGGCGGAAACTGTAACAGTCTGTGTGTCAGCGGCATTTGTCAATGCGGGGGTTAAAAATAACCCAACTACAATTGCGAACAGGGCTAATCTTTTCATCTTTACCTCCTTTTATTTTAGTTTTTTGCCCTTGTTTATATCATACTAAAAAAATCCGTTATTGTCAATTTTTTTACATACAAAAAATATGCCAGTAAATACATTTTCTTGTTTTTTTTGTAATCCATTGATATTTAAGACATTAATTGTTCGATTGTTTTAAAGTATTGATAAATGACTGAAAATGCCAAATGACGGGATTGTGATTTTTTTGCAGTTTAGTTAAAATAATTTAAACTTTTTAGGGGATTGAGATGGATTTTATAAGCATTCATGACCTGATTGGTCTTATAACTTTAACAGTTCTTGAGATTGTGTTAGGTATTGATAATATTATTTTTATCTCCATACTGGTGGGCAGACTACCGGACGTTCAGCAGAAAAAGGGTAGAATTATGGGGCTTGGTCTTGCGCTTTTGACAAGAGTCCTGCTTTTGTTTTCCATAACCCTTCTTATGAAATTGACAAAGCCACTTTTTTTCTTATTTAACAGAGACATATCAGGTAGAGATCTTATTCTTATTCTTGGAGGTCTTTTCTTACTGGCAAAAAGTACTTTGGAAATTCACAATAAACTGGAGGGGCAGGAGAAAGAGAGAAGGGAAAGTGTGTTTTCATCTTTTGCCATGATTGTACTGCAGATTGGGATGATTGATATTGTTTTTTCACTGGATTCGGTAATTACTGCCATAGGAATGTCAAATAAACTGTGGATAATGATTACGGCTGTGGTGATCGCTATATTATTTATGATGGCTTTTAGCGGATTTATAAGCCATTTTGTAGAGACTCACCCGACTGTAAAGATACTTGCCTTAAGTTTTCTTCTTCTGGTGGGTGTAGCACTTGTGGGAGATGGTCTAGACCTTCATATTCCAAGAGGTTATATATATTTTGCTATGGGATTTTCTGTGTTTGTTGAGATGATAAATCTAAAAATAAGAGGCAGGACAGCCGAGCCAGTTCACCTGAAAAAGAAATATATTTAAAAATGGGGCACTAAAAAAGTGCCCCTAAATTTTATCTCTCAATTTTAATAACTGTCTGGTCTCCCTCCTCCTCTATTTGCACTCTGCAACCCATATTTGTGGCAAATCTTCTTATATTTTCTCTGGATGTGCCTGTATCCACCAGCACTTCTAATGTTTTTATCTCACTGTTTTGAAGCTCCTTCTGAACGCAGAGAACCGGTTGGGGACAGGAAAGCCCTCTCACATCTATTCTTTTTGTTTCAGACATATTTACCTCCTATCTTTTGTCTTTCATAAAAATACCTATGATCAGGCAGAAAGCAAGCCCGGCGATAACCGCATAAGGACCATATATGGATGCCCCAGCGGGAGAGCTTGCAAGATTGAAATTATGCGAAAATGCTGCTCCAATAAACATGCCCAGAACAAATATAGACGCATCTCCGTCTCCCTCTCCTGATAAAAATATCTGCCTTCCAGGACATCCGCCTGCCAGGGTGTATGCAAGACCAGATAGTGACATCCCCAGAAAATTCCATATACCATCCGAATGGGCTATGGGCTGATTGGCAAAGCCTATGTTAATCTTTCCAAAGATAAAATTAAAGATCAGAGCCGAGACGAAAAATGCAAGTAAACCGTTAAAAAGATGAAAATCCTTAATTAATAGTACATCCCTGAATGCGCCTACGGTGCAAAATCTGGTTCTCTGAGCAAGGAACCCTACTATAAGCCCTACTAAAAGTGAAAAGATAAGGGGTGCGTACATACTTCCTGGACCAGTGGTAGAAATAAAAATTGGTCCAATGGGTTGTTGTGTGGCATCTCTACCAAATTTTGGTGAAAGCACAAGCAGAATCAGAAGCACAGTCATAACAGCAGGCATTATAAGCCCGGAGAACTTATTTGCTGACTGATTTCTGCCCAGAGAAAATCCATTTTTAAGGAAAAGAATCCCCACATATATACCGGCTACAAGCCCGATTATACCCACAATGGCGTTTAAATCCCCAGCTGAGAGTCTTAATATAGCTCGCCATGGGCAGCCTAAGAACACAAGTGCACCGATCATGGCAAAAAAACCGAGAAAAAATCTTATTACCGGACTTGAGCCTGCTCTTGGTTTGAACTCCTTAAATGTTAAAGCTGCTACAAATGAGCCCAGTAAAAAACCTATAATCTCTGGTCTGATATACTGAACAGCTGCAGCACGGTGTAACCCCAGTGCTCCTGATGTATCTCTTACAAAACAAGCGGCACAGATTCCCATATTGCCGGGGTTCCCCAGAATTACAAGTATTACCGCCAGTGAACCTATGAAAATGCCAGCTATTACTGGTCCCATTCTTGAAGATAATAGATTGCTGATAGCCTTCATAGAAAAACCCTCCTGAAAGATTAATTTTTCCAGCTATCAATGACAATATAAGAGATTAGCTTCTTAGACAGTGGGTGATATTGTCAATGATAGATGAACCAACAAATTCTGATTTAAATTGCAGTACCTGCAAAACACACGGTTTTGCTCATTTAAGATATATTAGCTCATCCATAACAACATCACCCCCTTTTTCCAGAACTTTTAAGCATATTCTATAAATTTTGTATATCTTTTCAAAGAAAAAAATGTCTATACCTATCTGGTTACAAAGCAAGAAAAAAGTTTGACATATTGGGTTTTTATGTTATATTTACTTAAGTTTAGAAGGAGGGATTTTATGATAAAAAAGCCTTGTCTGATTTTGTTCGTAATAATATGCTTTATTCCTTCTTTTTTAATGGCTGATGCAAGTCCTGATGCTCAGCTCACTGAAAAAGCGGTAAAAGAATATAAAAAATCTGTAAAAAGCGATACCACACCGGTTACTGTCAAAAAGAAGGAGACTCACAAGGAGGTAAAAAAGCCTGTCGTTGAAAAGATTGAGATTAAGAGTGATTCCCACAAACCCCAGTTTAACTATCTTGTCTCTTCAGTAGATGCAGAGATGAGTAAGGGTAACTATGCTGAGGCTATTAAAATTTTGGTGCCCATGATTAAAAAAAGTCCCAATGATTATGAGCTAAGATATAAGCTTGCTTTAAGTTACTTTGAGTTTGGGGTGCAGAATAAGGCTGTGGAAGAGCTCAATAATGTGATAAAGCTAAAGCCTGATTTTGCTCCCGCCCATGTTAAGCTTGGTATTATCTTCAGAAAAAAAGGGAATCTTGATCTGGCGCTGAGAGAATTAGCTCAGGCAAGAGAGCTAATGCCCAACAATCTTGAGCTAAGATACCAGCTTGCTAAAATATATCTTGAAAAGGGTGACCAGAGCAAGGCTCAGGAGGAACTTAAAGGCATTCTGAATACAGATCCATCTTTTTATCATGCAAATCTTTTAATGGCAGATATACTTACCGAAGCAAAGGATTATGAGAACGCCATTGAAGAGCTTCGTTTAGCCTCCATCTATACACCAAGAAACGCAGACGTGCATTTTAAACTGGGAAAGATTTACATGTTGCAGGGTAACAAAAATAGCGCCATAGAAGAATACAGGGTGCTTAAAGATATTAATCCTGAGTTTGCCAAGAACCTTTTTATGCTAATATTCCCGGAAGGGAAGTAATGAGGTTATTGGTAGTTTTTTTTTTAATATTTCCAACCACAGTCTTTGCCGTAAAAAACCCTCTTAGAGTGGGTTTTTTATTTCTCGAGAAGAAAAACTATCAGAGAGCTTTTCAATCTTTTTCATCGGTCAAACAAAAAAATCCAGAGGTATATACTTCAATGGGAATGGCAAAGGCACTTCAGGGAGATTACGAAAGAGCTTTAGATTATTTATTTATTGCTCTTGAAGATAAAGGTGAAAAAGAAAAATGGGCTCCCAACTATTTTGTGGGCATATGTTTTTACAATCTGAAAAGATTTAATGAAGCCATACCTTTTCTTGAAAAAGCTTACAGACTTACTTCCGATATAAGTATTCTAAAAACAATTGTGGAATCGGCATTTCAGGCTGGAAGATATGTGGAGGCTGAGTCTCATGCAAAAAATCTTTATACCCTTGAAAATACAGAGAAAAATCTCATACTTTTTCTAAAAGTACTTACAGAACTGAAAAAATTTAAAGAGGCAGAAGAGCTTGCAACAGAATTTCTAAAATCTCAACCGGATAGCGCAGGGATTCTTTATGAAAGGGCTAAGACAAGATTTTATAGGGGACTTATTGAGCTTGCAGAGAAGGATCTGGAAAAAGCCATATTTATAAATAAAAGTAATGATAAAATGTCCCTTTATTCGGCAATAAAAAGTCTTAAGCCCCAGCAAAAGGTAAAAGAAATAAAAACATATAACTTTAATAACATCAGATGGCTCTTGTATTTATTGTCTCTGTTATTTTCAGCCCTGATAGTAATCTTTCTATACAGAAGAAAAACTTTAAACTCACGGAAAGAAAAGATATTTTTTGCAAATACTCTTCTCGAAAAGGCAGATTACATAAACGCCATAAATATTTTCAATGAACTGAGAGATATAAAAAGTTTAAAAAATCAGGTCATTACAGGCTTATTAAGAGCACATCTGCTTCTTGGTAAAAAAGAGGATGCTATTAATCTGGCTGAGCAGCTAAACTCTGAAGAGGAAAGATTTTTTTTTCTTGCACTGATCTATCTATATTCTGGAGATAAGCAGGGGTATGTAAGATATCTGAATATTCTGGAGAATTCAAACTATAATGAAAAGGTAAGGTTACTGAAAAATTTAATGTATTCAGGTAAAGACAAGCAAACCCAATATCTTATCAGGGAGGATTTATGAAAGGCATTATCCTTGCTGGAGGCGCAGGTACAAGGCTCTATCCAGTAACGCTGCCTGTATGCAAACAGCTATTACCCGTATATGACAAGCCTATGATATATTATCCTCTCTCCACTTTAATGCTTGCAGGTATAAGAGATATTTTAATAATATCAACCCCTCAGGATACGCCAAGGTTTGAACAGCTTTTTGGAGATGGCAGTCAGTTTGGTATCAGCCTCACATACAGGGTACAGCCCCGCCCTGAAGGGCTGGCACAGGCGTTTATAATTGGTGAGGATTTTATAGGCAGGGAAAGCGTTTGCCTTGTGCTGGGAGATAATATATTTTATGGTCATGGCTTCACGGAACTTATTAGAAAAAGCTACCAGAGGGTTGATAGAGATGGTGGTGCTGTCATATTCGGTTACTGGGTAAAGGATCCAGAAAGGTATGGAGTTGTTGAATTTGACAAAAATGGAAAGGCAATCTCTATAGAAGAGAAACCAAAGTCTCCCAAAAGTAACTATGCGGTGGTAGGGCTATATTTCTATGATAATGAGGTTGTAGATATATCTAAAAAGATTAAGCCTTCATGGCGAGGCGAGCTTGAGATCACATCGGTAAATCAGGAGTATTTAAGTAAAAACAGACTTTCTGTTGAACTAATGGGTAGAGGTTATGCGTGGCTTGATACGGGTACTCATGAGAGCCTGCTTGAAGCCAGCAATTTTGTAAAAATTATAGAGGAAAGGACAGGATTAAAAATAGGCTGTCTTGAGGAGATTGCCTATAATAACGGCTGGATAGATAGAGATAGAATTGTTAAAATTGCTGAGAGTTACGCAAAAAATGGCTATGGTGATTATTTATTAAAAATTTTAAGGTGATGCTTTATGATATGGCTAATTGGAAACAGGGGGATGCTTGGATCTGATGTGGAGCAGATCTTAGAATCAGCAGGATATTCTATAATTAAGTCAGATAGAGATGTGGATATTTCCAATCTGGATGCGCTTCAAAATTTTGTGGGCGGTAGGCATATCAGCTGGATTATTAACTGTGCAGCCTACACAGCAGTTGACAGGGCTGAAGATGAAAAGGAGCTGTGTTTTAAAATTAATTCTGATGGTCCTCATAATATTGGGATACTTGCTCGAGAGATCGGCGCAAGGTGCATTCATATATCAACCGATTATGTCTTTGATGGCAAAAAGTATACGCCCTATCTTGAGGATGATCCGGTTAATCCACTCGGGGTTTATGGTAAATCAAAGGCTGAAGGGGAAGAGAGGTTAAGAGCTCATTGTCCAGAAAGTGTGATTATTAGAACTGCCTGGTTATATGGTAAAAACGGAAATAACTTTGTTTATGCCATGTTGAGGCTGATGAGAGAGAAAGATGAGCTTAGAGTTGTAAACGATCAGTTTGGAAGCCCCACATGGAGTATGGATCTGGCAGGACTTATAAAAAAAATAATAGATACTCATGATGCACCTTCAGGTATATATCATTATACTAACGAAGGATCCATAAGCTGGTATAATTTTGCAGAAAAGATATATGAGTATGCAAGAGAGATAGGGATTTTAGACAAAGAATGTGTTATATATCCCATTACAACAGAGCAGTATCCTACAAAAGCTAAGAGACCTGCCTATTCGGTTCTGTCAAAAGATAAGGTTAAGAGGGTCTTTAATCTCCATATTCCATTTTGGTATGAAAGTTTAAAAAATTTTCTTCTATCAATAAAATAAGGAGTTAAGATGAAGAGAGATTTTAAATCTATAATGATTACGGGCGGCGCAGGGTTTATAGGCTCAAATTTTATCAGATATCTGTTGAATAAATCGGGCTTTAAAGGTGCTATATTAAATGTGGATAAGCTAACTTACTCTGCCAATTTAAAAAATTTAGAGGAGATAGAAAAAGATTATCAGGGCAGATATTTTTTTGAAAAAGCTGATATATGTGACAAAAAGGCGCTTGATAGAATTTTTAGTAGCTATGAGCCAGACTGTATTGTTCATTTTGCAGCAGAGAGTCATGTGGATAGATCCATATTTGGACCTGAGGAGTTTATTAAAACAAACATCTCCGGTACCTTCAATTTGCTCGAGCTGGCAAGGAAATACTGGATAGAAAAAGGAGATTTTGAGGGAAAACTTTTTCACCATGTGAGCACCGATGAGGTTTATGGATCCTTAGGTAAAAAGGGGTATTTTTATGAGACCACTGCTTATGATCCGAGAAGCCCTTATTCTGCGTCAAAGGCGGGAAGCGACCATCTGGTTAGAGCCTATTTTCATACCTACAGGCTACCTGTAACTATTTCAAACTGTTCAAATAATTATGGTCCCTATCAGTTTCCAGAAAAGCTTATACCGCTCATGATACTTAATATGCTGGAAGAAAAGCCGCTCCCTGTCTACGGGGACGGTAAAAATGTTAGAGACTGGCTCTATGTGGAGGATCATTGTTCTGCCATCTGGTTAATAATTACTAAAAGTAAAATTGGTGAAACCTATAATATTGGCGGTGAGAATGAATGGGAGAATATCAGGCTTGTAAAAAAGCTGTGCGAAATAGTAGCTGAAAAAACGGGTAAAAAAAAGGACTATTACAAAAAACTTATAACTTTTGTTAAAGACAGGCCTGGACATGACAGAAGATACGCCATAAACTGCGATAAAATTAAAAAAACTCTCAAATGGAAACAATCTGTCACTTTTGAGGAGGGATTAAAATCAACAGTAAGCTGGTATTTAGAAAATCAAGAATGGATAAAATCAATAAAATCAATAAAATCAGGTGATTACCTTGAATGGATAAAGAAAAATTATAAAGATAGGATAAAGTAACCCAGAATATTGAATCTTTGGTTTTCTTGTGCTAATAATTTAGTATGAATTTAAAATTTGTTTCTAAAAAAGCACTGTTATTGTTCTTAAGCGACTTACTAATCATATGGTTTAGTTTTTTTATCGCCCATTATATCCGAACTGGTTTAATTGATTTATGGAATACTAGATATTTGGCTGGTATGGCTTATTTTACCTTCTTTTTTTATATTTTTGATTTATATGCCTTTAATCTGAAGCCCCTGAGATCTGATTATCTGTTTAAATATCTGGTTGCTGGTTTGCTCGCTTTTCTTTCTCTTTCTGCGACAGCCTTTTTTATCCCAGCCGTTAGGGCACAAAGGAGTATAATCGGTATAGGTCCCTTTATTACTCTAATTGCTGCTTATATATGGAGAATCGCATTCTTTCACATTTTTAAAAAATTTATTGAAAATAAAAAAAATATTCTTATAGTGGGATATGGAAAGGCGGGCAATTTCTTTTATGATTCGATCAAAGATCTGGAAAATTTTAATGTGATGGGATTTCTGGATGACGATGAAAAAAAATGGGGGTTGTCTAACTCTCCCAAAGTTTTGGGGGGAAGTGAGTTACTATGTCAGGACAGATCAATTGGAAAGATTGATGAGATAGTGCTTGCAATTACTCATCTGAAATCTGAAAAGCTTCTTAAATGTCTCCTTGAGTGTAAACATAGAAACATAGATGTAATTGATATGCCATCCTATTATGAGGAGATATGGGGGAAGATCCCTATAAAACACATAAATGATTACTGGCTGGTTTCAAATCATATTAAGGGTGTTAAAAAAACAGTTTATAACAGAAAACTAAAAAGATTTTTTGATGTATTATTTTCTTTAACTGGATTAATAGTAACCATTCCTTTCTGGCTCATAGTTCCTGTACTTATTAAAGTTAGTTCTCCTGGACCCATAATATTTAAACAGAAAAGAGTTGGTTTAAATGGTAAACAGTTTACTTCTTATAAATTTAGAACTATGACAGCAGGGAAGGAAAAAGATAGAAAATTTGCTGGAGAAAAAAACGATCCGAGAATAACTTCCTTAGGAAAATATTTAAGGAAATTTCGCATCGATGAGATACCTCAGCTTGTAAATGTGCTTAAAGGTGATATGAGTTTAATAGGTCCAAGAGCACTGATTCCTGAAGAGGTGGAAGAGTTTAAAAAATATATACCCTATTTCGAATTAAGGCATTCAATAAAGCCTGGTGTAACAGGCTGGGCTCAGGTAAATTATAAGCATGGGGCAAAAATCGAGGATGGTTTTGAAAAGCTTCAGTATGACCTATATTATATAAAAAATCTTTCTCCCATTCTTGATTTCCATATAATTTTACGAACCATAAGAGTTGTCTTGTTTGGTTTGGGCGCTAGATGATATATTTTCTAAGAATTCAAGAAAAAAAACCAGAAAGATCCCTATAAATAGGGAACTAATTGCTGTAATCGCAACTATTAAAGATCTTTTGGGCTTAAATTTTATATCAGGAATCTTCGGATAGTCTATCACTTCTACAAATATATCTTCTTTAAGCTCTTCGAGTCTTGCCTTTTCATATAGGGCGTAAAGGTTTTTATATAATTCTTCTGAAGTTTTCAGATCCATAATTAAGTCTGAATATCCCTTTATTGCGGTAGGTGCTCCTGCTATACTTAGCACAGCACCTTCTTTGGTAGTCTCGAGCTTCGCAATCTCCTTTTTAATATTCTCCAGCAGGTCTTTTTTGCTTTTAATTTGAGGATTATCTGCTGAGAGTATAGATTCGAGCTGTCTTATCTCCACTTCAAGAGCCATTTTTTTACCCACAAGCTCTGCATATAAAGCCATTGCACCTTTTATCTGATCTGTGGGCTCAATAATCTTTTCCTTTTTCTGGAAAGCTGCTAACAGTGATTTTTGTTGTTCAATCTTTTTTCTTAATTTATTTAGCTCTTCTTCTAAAAATACTCTATTTGCTTTAGCTAAAGTTAGGGCTTTTTCAGAGAGAATAACTCTAAGCTTTTCGATATACTTTTCAGCAATTTCTTTGGCTAATACAGGGTCTTTTACTACGACTTCTATTTTTATGATACCCAGCTTTTTATCGGAAACAACATCAACCATTTTAGATAATTTTCTTGCAGTCTCATACACCGGGTTTTCATCCTTAGATATTTTAATCTCAAGTCTTGTAACCAGATCAAGATCTTTAATTACCTGTTCTTTAATGGTGTCTGAATTAAGAACTGCCATTATTTTATTTGCTGGATCCTGCTTGCCTGTTGAGATGCCTGCTAAAGCTGCAAGCTGAGAAAGCTCTCCATAGGAACTGGATGCTAAGGGGATAAGAGTTGCCTCTGATTTATAGGATTTGGGCCATAAAAGGCTGATAACCACACTGAGTATGGTTGATATAAAAAAGATTTTCAAAATCATTTTTCTTCTTTTTTTAATCTTCAGATACAGATCGTAAAGATCTATCTCGTCGTTATCATAATAGCTGGGTTTTTGTTCATTCATTAACTAACTCCCTTATAATCTTTTAGCAAGTACAGCTGTTGAGAGGGACTGAAAAATAATCTGCACAACGTCTTTAATAATTGGTCTCCAGAGAGTAGGTATCTTAATCTCTGTTGGGACAATAATGGCATCTCCAGGTTCAAGAACAGTGTTATGGAAACTTGAAAAAAACCAGCCTTTATCCTGCAGTTTAGAAACTACCCTGCCATTTGCCTTAATAACATAAATACTTGAGTCGTCAGCAGATTTTGTTAAACCGCCAGCTAAGTCTAAATAGTAGGATAATGTTTTGCCTTCTCTGTAAGGGATCCCTATCTGGTTAAAAACATCTCCCATTATGGTTACAAAATTAGGTTTTGAAGGAATATAAATATAATCGCCTTCTTCAAGCTCAATGTTTTCGGGTGAGTTTTTTAGTTCCTCGAATTTTTCAGGTATGTCAAGGGCAATCCTCCCCAGCATAAGTTCTGCTTTGACCTTTAGGGTATTAATAGCCTGCTTCTGTCTTTCTATGGTCATCTGAAGAAGTGCTTTTTCTTCCCCAAGATCACCTGCACCTGAATAAGCGGTGCTCGATTTTGCAAGCATTTCTTCTAAAGTAATTATATTTATCTTTAATTGCTCTTCCTGAGCTTTTCTAAGCCCCTCTCTTAAAAATATTAAACTTCTTAAATATCCTCTTTCTGTTAAACCGCCAGCTTGATCTATGAGGTCATATAATCTCATACCAGTTTTAAGCTCATACACACCTGGTTTTAAGACTTCTCCCTCAATTCTAACCGTAAATGGTTTTTCGGTCTCTAATATGGGCTTGATAATAATAATATCACCGGGCTTTAAAGATATGTCCATAGCACTTTTATATTTGTAAAAGAGGCTATACAAATATATTACCCTTTTATTTTTTAGCTCAGGGTCTTTGTCTATTTCTTCTCTTACAATCTCTGCTTTAAGTCTTTTTACATCTCCCTGCAGTTTGGCAAAAGATATGGCTTCTGACAGTTTGAGCCCCGCTTTATAAGGAATTTTAAGAGGAGTTACAAGTTCACCTGAAATAGTAATCCCTTCTGCAAACTCTCTTTTATTTATCCAGATTCTATCAAGGGGTTCCAACCTGATATCATATTTTTTCTGAAGAATATCAATAACTTTGAAATTTATAACCTCATCCTGACTTGATGGTACCTTCCTTACGATAAAACCTCTTTCAAGATCTGCATCTGCTAAAACATTTGCCTTATCAATAAGGGCTGATAGAGTTCCATGTTTTTCCCATTCATA
>JBEQAF010000048.1:0-1922 GCA_041640455.1 bacterium | reverse complement strand
CGACGCTTCCAAATATTTCAATAATATTTTTGTAGATGCCTGATGCTGGATAAAAAGTTATTATATCACCATTTTTAATAATTACTGCAGATGAATCTTCCAGAGATATATCATCCCTTATAAACTTTCTTCCTTCATCATCAAAACTTTCTATCTGAACTCGATATTTGTATGCACTCGGAAGAATTCCCCCACCATAATCGATTACTTCCTTTATTGATATATTTTCTTTAATCTCATAGATTCCTGGCCTTTTTATGCTACCAGTAATGGCTATGGTATTTCCTATGGGATTGACAAAAATTACATCTCCTTCCCTCAGTTTAAAATCGATAGGCTCTCCGTTTATGAGCATTTTGTAAAAATCTATGTTAAAGATAGTTGTTTTGTTATCTTCTAGTCTTTTCACAATTATATTTCTTAAGGAACCTGTCTTTTTTATACCGCTTCTGCTACTGATTGCTTCGATAATAGAGGAGGTAGCTCTAATTGTAGCTATACCTGGCTTTACTACCTCTCCAGCGATATAAACATTTATGCCACGAATCTTACCCATAGAAAGGGTAAGAGATAACCTCTTAAATCTCTGAGAAAAACTTTTATAGAAAAGATCCTGGGTTTCTTTTATTGTAAGCCCTGTTACAGGAAATACGCCAAGATTGGGTATAAAAACAGTTCCATCTTTTTCAACAAAGAGCTCAATCTGTCCAGGAAGGTTTAGAATCTCTATGGGGTCTCCCCAGAGATAAAGATTAAGAGAATCCCCGGGACCTAATCTATAATCCGAAGGCACAGGGATATTCCAGTCGACTTTTGGCTGAGTTTCGAAAAAATTGTATCCAAACTGCAATAGTTTTTGAGGATTTGAAATATATTTTCTGTAGAGATTTTCCACATCCGAAGTCTCAACATATGCTGTAACTGATTTACCCATATCCTGTCTCTTATTGTCAGATTCATTATCGCCCGTCTCTTTTAGGTTTTGTACCTGATCCTTTGGTGAGAAACTTTCTTTAATGGCTTCTAACTGTTGATTTGAGACACTGATATTACTATCAATTGATTTTAAAGCAGGTGCGGTTGTTGTATCCTGAGCATTTAAAAATAGCGGGCTTAGAAAAATTAATATGAGAAAAAAAATTAGAAGCTTTCTTTTCATCTAAACTCCTTTGGAATACAAGTTTTTAACTATATTATATAAAAATTCATTGTCCGTAAACATTTTTTTCAACACAGTTCAGTAGCTTAAAATCTTATTTAGCTTTAAAGTGTTCAAAAACATTTACTTTATTAATTCAGTGTGCTATAAAAATTAATATTTATTTAGGTATGGCGACTTGTCATAGTTATGTAACTTAGAGGGCGAAGCTGTATCTTTTGAAAGATTATTAAAAGGGAAGGAAGATATGAAAAAGGCGTTAATTACAGGGATTACCGGGCAGGATGGGGCATATCTGGCTGAGCTTCTACTTTCAAAAGGTTATGAGGTGCATGGAGTAAAAAGAAGGACATCTCTATTCAATACCGAGAGGATAGATCATCTTTACAAAGATCCTCATGAAGAGAAGACTAATTTTCATCTTCATTACGGAGACCTATCTGATAGCCTGAATGTTACCAGGTTAATTCAAAAAATTCAGCCTGATGAGATTTATAATCTGGCAGCCCAGTCTCATGTGGCTGTTAGTTTTGAACAGCCTGAATATACAGCAAACGTTGATGGTATGGGGACGCTTAGAGTTCTTGAAGCAGTCAGGCTACTCAATCTGGTTGATAAAGTAAAAATCTATCAGGCTTCAACATCAGAACTATATGGAAAAGTGCAGGAGATACCGCAAAAAGAGACTACCCCTTTTTATCCACGAAGCCCCTATGGGGTTGCCAAAATGTATGCATACTGGATTACGGTAAATTACAGAGAA
>JBEQAF010000047.1:0-15834 GCA_041640455.1 bacterium | reverse complement strand
TGCGGATCATGGCACCCTGGGCGGTGCTCTCAGGGCTAATTGGCATTGGCTTTGGTGCTCTGAATGCTGCTGGCCACTATACCTTGCCCGCCCTCAGTCCGCTAATTTCCAGTTTGGCGGTCATTGTAATCCTGCTCAGCTTGGGCTGGACCGGGATCCCTTCCTTGCTGGCTTGGGGAACCTTGCTGGGAGCGGTGGCGCAGTGGTTAGCCCAGGTTCCTTTGCAGATGCGCTTGGGGTTAGGACGACCCCGTCTGCGGTTTGAGTGGGGATCCCCGCAGGTACGGGCGGTAGGGTTGTTGATGTTACCAGCGGTGATTTCCTCAGGCATGATCCACATCAATGTCTACGTGGATTTGTTTTTTGCCTCCTTTGTTGATATATCTCTTGGTATATTAATTTTGTTCTCTCTTAAAAAGTTTATAAAGCCCATTCTCAGCTCAAAGCTTGTAACCGGCACCAGCGTTTCACTACTAATATTTAGCTTTTTTACTATAAATCTTGATGCCTATAAGCTGTCTTCAGGTGTTTACAGAGAGGGAGTTATATTCAACCCTCAGGAATATCAGCTCTATTTTTATAAAGATGGAAAAACATCCAGTATCTCAGTAGTTGGAGATAAGGGGTATTTAAGTATAAGAACCAATGGAAAATCTGATTCAGCCATTGCCATAGATGAAAAGCTCCCGCCATCTCCAGATGAATACACGGTTTCACTTGCGGCATTGATCCCCTTCCTTTACTATCCTGCACCTGAAAATATAGCCATTATTGGATTGGGAACAGGGCTTACTACCCATGTTGCTCTTTTGAACCCCTACGTAAAGGAAGTAGATACGGTGGAGATAGAAAGGGCTGTTATTGAAGGCTCAAAGATCTTTTTACCACGTATAGCCAATATTTTTAATGACAAAAGAAGCCGGATATATATAGACGATGCAAAGACCTTTTTCAGCACTCACGGTCAAAAATACGATGTAATCATATCAGAGCCATCTAACCCATGGATAAGCGGTGTTGCCACACTTTTCACCACTGAGTTTTACAGCCTTACAACCAAATATTTAAAACCAGGTGGTATTTTTGTGCAGTGGATTCAGCTATATGAGATAGACCTTCCACATATTGCATCTATCATTAAAGCGCTCTCCAATAATTTTGCAGATTATGCTATGTATATAACCACAGAAAACGAGCTGCTAATTGCGTCAAGTAACAGGGGGCTACCCTGTGTCAGCGATTATCTTTTTAAAATTCCTTCATACAAAAACCTGCTTTTAAGACTGGGTATATCATCAGTTAATGATTTTTATATAAGAAAAATTGGTGATAAAAAATCCTTTGACAATTTTTTTAGATCCTTTGATATAAGAGAAAACAGTGATTTTTATCCCATTCTGGAGAGGAAGGCGCCCAAGCTGAGATTTTTTGGACAGGGGGCTGGTCAGCTGTTAAATATTCTCATGGGACCTGTACCTGTATCAAAACTACTTTTAGATGATGATGAAGATCTAACCCAGTCGGTAAATCTGACTCCCTTTTACCAGAGACCCTATCTGGTAAAAATCTCCAACATAATGAGAGACCTTATATTACACGGGAAAAGTAATGAGAATTTTGATATTCCTGCCGATGTAATAGCCATTACAAAAAGATTTAATACCTTCCTTGATAACCCTGACACCATAGATACCCATACTGAAAGACTAAGCATTATGTTTAACATATTTTCATTCCTCATCCCTAACCTTACCAGAAATGATGTGAACCTTATAATTCATAAAATTGAAAAGAGCAAGTCCTATAAGATGCTAAGCAGTCTTGAGGTTATGTGGCTTATGCTTTTTAAATCAATAAATAATAAAAACTATACGGCAATATCCAAGCTTTCGCTTGAACTGCTCAAAAGAGATACAGGGTTGCCACCTGTAGCTGAAGAATATCTTCTTGCATCATTAATGATAAGCAATATTATGACACAAAATGATAAGGAGATAAGCGACTATATCGGTAACTCTACAAAAATTAAAGTCCTGCAGGAAAAAAATGTCTTATTCAAGTATCTTTCAACCTACTGCACTAACTAACTTTTTGCCTCTAAGCTGACCACAGGCGGCGCTTATATCAGCCCCCTTGCTGTCTCTAATAAAGACCAGAAAGCCTGCTTCACGGAGCCTCTTCTGAAATCTAAGCACATGTTCATAATCAGGAGATTTAAACAGACATCCTTCCCATTGGTTAAATATAATCAGATTAATTTTTGCCTGAACCTTTTTTAACATATTTGTCAATCTGTCTGCATCTTCGAAGGAATCGTTAAAGTCTCTGATCATCACATATTCTATGGTTATCTCTCCGTCCTTTTTAAGCGGATAGTTTTCAAGAGCTTTTATAAGGCTGTCCAGCGGATATTTTTTATTTACAGGCATAATCTTATCTCTCTGTTCATTAGTAGTTGCATTTAGCGATACAGCTAATTTAATATCCGTATCCTGCCCCAGTCTGATTATGCCATCTACAATCCCCACCGTTGACAGGGTAATCTTTTTGGCAGAATAGGCGTAACCATAGGGGTTTCTTAAAATATGAACAGCCTTAATTACATTCTCATAATTTAAAAGCGGCTCACCCATCCCCATAAAAACAATATTACTTGGCTTTATAGATGTATGTAAAATTACCTGAGAAAGCTGGTCAACTATCTCCCATGTTTTTAGATTTCTCTCAAAACCTTTGCTACCTGTACAGCAGAACTGGCAGTCCATAGGACAGCCAACCTGAGAGGAGATACATATAGTAAATCGCCCGTCAATGGGCATAAAAACAGATTCAATAAATTTATGGTCTTCGGTGCGGAAAAGAAATTTTTTTGTGCCGTCCTTTGAGGTCTGCACATCCTCAACCATTAATGAGTTGATCTGATAGTTCTGTGTCAGAAACTTTCTGAAATCCTTAGACAGGTCTGTCATCAAGTCAAAGTTGTAGGACAGCTTCTCATAAAGCCATTTGAAAAGCTGCCTGACACGAAACTCCCTATGTCCCTTCTCTCCAAAAAGATTAACCAGCTCCTGGTAGGTAAAGCTTCTGATATCTTCCATATTTAAAAAGATTATCAGAGACCCTGCTTTATGGCATGGTCTCTGATTTTTGATTTATATGCAGAACTCGAGCTGACTGAAAAAATACTTTATCTCATACTCGGCTGTTTCTGGAGCGTCTGAACCATGGACGGAGTTTTTTTCCAGATTAACAGCAAACTCTTTTCTTATTGTTCCTTCTTCAGCGTTAGCAGGGTTTGTAGCGCCCATGAGCTTTCTCCAGTCGGCTATGGCATTCTCCTTCTCAAGTACCATGGCTATACAGGGTCCGGAAGACATATAATCTGTAAGGCTCTCAAAAAAGGGCTTCCCTTTATGAACTGCATAAAACCCCTCTGCGGCTTTTTTTGTAAGCCATAGCTTTTTCATAGCAATAATCTTAAAGCCTTTTTCCTCAATTTTCTGAATAATCTTACCCGTAATATTTCTCTCCACCGCATCGGGTTTGATAATAGCAAATGTCCTTTCCATCTATCTACCTCCTGAAATTTTAAATCATAGTTATTATAATAGACTTTTTTTTTAACTTAAACTTTTTTTATGCTAAAACTTCACAGCACCATCAATGTCTGTTCTGTAATAAGTTATTTTCTTTTTTTTGAGATAATCCAGCACCTCTGGGGAAGGCAGATTCCAGAGGTTGTCTCTACCCACCGAAATTACAGCCCATTGAGGGTTAAGTTTGTGGTACAAGCTTTCTTCTAAGGAAGACTTAGAACCATGATGGGGAACCTTTAAAACCACTTTTTTTGCATCAGGACGTTCAATCTGTTTAAGCATCCGGGGGATAAATCTTTTCTCTGTATCACCAGTAAATACAAAAATCCTTTCTCCCTTATTAACAACTGTCCAAAGGGAGTTATTGTTTAACTTTTTATCTCTGAAATCCGGCGGGATTATGCTTATTTTCATCCCTTTAAGTATAATCTCCTGTTTATCTTCCACCGCAGATAATATAGTATTTTCGAAAGGATGGCTGAAATAGCTTTCATAGTCTTTTAAAAAGTAAATCTTTTTTACCCTCAAAAGAGTTGTCAGATCTTTCAGTGCTTTAGTGTGGTCAGGATGGGGGTGCGAAACCACCACTGCCTCAATCTCCTTTATTCCGTATTTTCTTAGAAAGGGCGCATAGGAGTTTCTAAAAATGTTTTCATCGTATATATTGCCACCGCAGTCAATCATAACAGCCTTACGGTCATCGGAGAACATCATCGCTGACTCTCCCTGTCCCACATCCAGAAAGACTACTGAAAAATCTATCTTACTATGTCTTTCTGTCCATATAAGAATGATAACAAACAAAATTATCAACAGAGTCCTGTAATAACTGGTAAAAAAAAGCAATGAAATAATTAAAGCGTAATATATCAGCGTTGTTTTAAAGTCAAAATAAAAATCAATGGGATGAAAAACCATTAGCTCCTTTATATTTTTCAGTAGATATAAAAGTAGTTCAAAAAACTTATCAGGGATTATTAAAAGATAACTAAACAGGGATGGGCTTATAAAAAAAAGGGCTATGCTGATAAAAAGAAAGGGTAGTATACAAAAAGAAAATATGGGGATGGCAATGAGATTTGATATGATGCCAGAAAAAATAATCTTTTCCTGAAGATTGGTAATCACCGGAAGAGTAACTATGGTTATAGAAAGAGTTCCTGCCAGTATGCCTGTAAAATATTTTAGACCTCTGTTATTAATTTTTTGCAAAATGGAACCATATTTATGGGCAGATAAAATCAATGCCCCCACACTTAAAAAGGAAAGCTGAAAGGATATTGAAAATATGTAATTGGGATTGAATATAAGAAATATCAGTGCAATAAGACATAAAAGTGAAAAATAATAGACTCTCTGATTTAATAAGAGAAACAGAGAGACAAAAAGAAATACAAGAAAGGCTCTAAAGGCTGGAACAGACAGCCCTGAAAGAAATCCGTAAACAAAAAGAATCGGTATAGAAAGGATTATTGTAAGATATGGTCTGGGTATTTTTAAAAGTATAGATGGATAAATAGTAGAAATGAGAAGCGCAATTAGATAGGCAAAAAAAACTGTCAGGCTGAAATGAAGACCCGATATGCTAAGCAGATGGCTCGTTCCGGTATAGTTAAAAATCTCCCTGATCTGATCAGATATTAGCCTTTCCCCGAACAGTACTTCAATAAAAAAATATTTTCCACCAGGACCCAGGTTTAAAAATCCTGATCTGAGTTCATCCTTCCAGCCGTTCAGTTTATCTATCAGGGTATTTCTTTTTAAAACTTTTAGATTTTCTGCTTTGATATAATATCGTTTCTGGAGATAGTTATTATAAAAAACAGGAAATTCATTATCGTTTCTGTAAAAAAGCGGCGCTCTAAAAGTTCCTTCAAAATAAATATAATCTGCCAGTATTGGGGAAAAATCTTTTGGAAATCTTATCGTTAACTGTTTCTGAGTAGGAGATGAAGCTTTATCTACACCAATTATAGCCTCCTTGTAATACTCCCTTTCTCTGGGCATACTTATTATCTTTCCGTATCCATAAAGCGTTTTTGAGTCAGGCTGATAAATAAAGGAGGCTCTGAGGGCTCCCAAAGATAAAAACAAAATAAGCACTGCTATCTTAAAAAATCTGCCTTTTCCATATAGGAGCAACGGGGCGGCTGGGAAACAGAGAATAAGCAGATAGGGGGTTTCTGTACTGTACCATAAAATAACCCCGGAAATATAAGAGGTTAAAGAGAGAAAAAAGAAACTGCCGATGATTTTATTTCCAGACTCGCTTAGGGGGTTTGATATGATTTTTAAGCTTTTCAAGGAGCTCTTTTGCCTCACCGGTTAGTTTTTCAGGAGTTTCAATAGTAACGATACAGAATAAATCTCCTCTATTTCCAGAGGCATCTTTCATTCCCTTTCTGGCAATTCTTAGTTTCTGTCCATTGGATACAAGGGGAGGTATATTAAGATTTATCATTTTGCCTTCTGGTAGAGGTATCTCAACTTTGCCTCCCAAAGTTGCTTCAATAATAGATATAGGTAGATCTAAATAAACATCCATACCATCCCTTTTAAAATAGGGATGAGGCTCCACATAGACAGATACATAAAGGTCTCCCCTTTTTCCAGACTTTGAAGCTTTTCCTTTACCTCTCAAAATTAGTCTCTTACCATTCTCAATTCCAGGAGGTATTTTGATAAGTAGCTTTTCTGTCTCGTAGGTGACTCCTTTTCCCTTGCAGGCAGAGCAGACTTTGAGATTTATATATCCCATCCCTCTGCAGTTATCACAGGTTTTCTGAATAAAGATGCTACCTTTTTTATCAGACATTAGTCCCGACCCATGGCATTTGGGACAGGGGGTAGCATTTTTTCTGTCAAGTCCTGTTTCGTTACAGATTTCGCAGGGTTTTTCAATATTGATATTTATAAGCTTTTCAGCTCCTTCAAAGGCTTCTCTGAATGATATGATAATCTCTGTCTCAATATCTTCGCCTCGATCTTCCCTTTCTTTGCTTTTGGTACCAAAATTAAAAAGATCAGAAAAAAAGTCACCAAAAAGATCCTCAAAAAAGCTTTTACCGGAATAGGTGTATCCGAATCCTCCTTCTGACTTTGGCTGAAAGAAAGAATCTCCCATAAGGTCGTAGTTTCTTCTTTTTTCTGGATCTGATAAAACCTCATAGGCTTCATTAATGTCTTTAAACTTCTCCTCTGCCTCCTTGTTGCCTGGATTAACATCGGGATGATATTTCCTCGCAAGCTCCCTGTATGCCTTTTTAATATCCTCAGTGGTGGCATTTTTCTGCACACCTAAAATCTTGTAATAATCCTTTTTATCCATACATAAAATATAATCTGGTTAGACAAAAAAAACAATTCTATTCAAAAATGTTGTTATATTGACAAATGATTTTATTTAATATATAGTTTTTTCCATAATTTAAAATGGGGGTATTGTCATGAAAAGATATCTGCTTACTCCAGGACCAACAATGATCTCTCCGGAAGTGCAGCTCGAAATGGCTAAACCGATTATTCATCACCGGGCGCCTGAGTTCATTCCGCTCATGGAAGAGGTTCGGGAAAACTTAAAATGGCTATTCGGCACAAAAAATGAAGTGCTGATCTTTGCAGCATCTGGTACAGGAGCTATGGATGGAGCTGTAACTAATCTTCTCTCCAAAGGCGACAGGGCGCTTGTTGTTGATGGTGGAAAGTTTGGTGAAAGATGGAATAACATCTGCAAGGCTTATGGAGTAAATACCACAGTTATCAAGGTTGAATGGGGAAAGGCTGTTAAAGCAGAAGAGGTAGAAAAGGCATTAACGGAAAATCCTGAGATTAAAGCTGTATTTATTCAAGCCAGCGAGACGTCTACAGGCGTTGTCTTTCCTGTAAAAGAGATTGCTGATGTGGTCAAAAAATATGAAAACACTGTGCTGGTTGTAGATGGCATTACCGGGGTGGGTGTATTTCCTCTTCCCATGGACGAATGGGGGATTGATGTGCTGATTACAGGATCTCAGAAGGCGTTAATGCTTCCTCCAGGGCTTGCCTTTGCAGGTGTTTCAGATAAAGCATGGAGTTTTATAGAAAAATCCACTCTCCCTAAATTCTATTTTGATTTTAAGAAAGAGCTGAAAAATATTAAGGATAATCAGACAGCTTATACACCTGCTGTATCACTTATTATGGGTCTATCACAGGTTCTAAAAGAGATGAAAAAAGAAGGGCTTGAAAATATATATAAAAGACATCAGAAGCTTGCTGATGCCACCAGAGAGGCTATGAAAGCCATAGGGCTCAAGCTATTTGCTCCAGAATCGCCAAGTAACGCAGTTACAGCCGTTTATTCGCCTGAAGGCATCGAAGCTGGAAAGATTATCAAATATTGTAGAGATAGGTTAGGAGTTACCATCACCGGTGGACAGGATCAGGCTAAGGGGAAGATTTTCAGAATTGCTCACCTTGGCTATTACGACAGGTTTGACATAATAATTGCTGTATCTGCCATAGAGTTTGCGCTGAAATCACTTAACTATAATTTTGAACTGGGTGCGGGAGTTAAAAAAGCTTTAGAAATATTAGCTGAATAAGGAGGTTTTATGTTCAGAGTGTTAGTATGTGACGGGATGGCAGAAGAGGGCGCAAAAATACTTAAAAGTTCAAAAAATATAGATGCTGTCATAAAGAGTAAGATATCTCGAGAGGAGCTTCTCCAGATAGTGGGAGAATTTGATGCCCTTTCTGTAAGAAGCGCTACAAAGGTGGATGCTGAGGTTATTGAAAAAGGTACCAGATTAAAGGTAATAGGCAGAGCAGGAATAGGCGTCGATAACATAGATGTGCCTGCGGCAACTAAAAAAGGTATTGTGGTAATGAATACGCCAGGCGGTAACAATATAACCACAGCAGAGCACTCCATAGCCATGCTTATGGCTCTCACAAGACATATACCTCAGGCAACTGCATCGATGAAGTGCGGAAAATGGGAGAAAAATAAATTTGTCGGGAGAGAGATCTTTAACAAAACCCTCGGCATAATAGGGCTTGGAAACATCGGTTCTATTGTTGCAGATAGGGCAAAGGGGTTAAAAATGAATGTTATCGCTTATGACCCCTATATCTCAGAGGAGGTGGCAGCAAAAAGAGGTATTGAACTGGTAAGCCTTGATGACCTGTTTGCCAGATCCCACTACATCACTATTCATGTTCCTCTTCTGGAAGATACAAAAAACCTGATAAATAAAGATACTATTTCAAAAATGAGAAACGGAGTTTATATTATAAACTGCGCAAGAGGCGGTATTGTAAACGAAAAAGACCTTTTTGAGGCACTAAAGTCTGGAAAAGTTGCTGGAGCAGCCTTTGATGTTTTTGAAAAAGAACCGGTTGATCCCGAGAACCCTCTTCTTACTCTGGATAATTTTATCTGCACACCCCATCTGGGTGCATCAACAGAGGAGGCACAGATTAATGTCTCCATCTCCATTGCAGAGCAGATTGTGGATTACCTCGAAAGAGGCATTATTGTTAACGCCGTCAATGTGCCTTCATTGTCAGGAGATGAGCTTACCTATCTTGATCCATTCCTCAAACTTTCGGAAGGCATCGGTGCTTTTACAGGTCAGTCTATTAAAGGAGCTATCAAAGAGCTTACGATTGAATACTTAGGTGATATTGCAGACAAGAAGGTTAATGTTTTAACTGTCGCATTCCTTAAGGGGCTTTTCTCTAAAATGCTTGAAAAAGGTGAAGTAAACTACGTTAATGCGCCTCTTATAGCAAAAGAAAGAGGGCTGAATATTCAGGAGTCAAAAAACACATTTAAAAAAGAATTTAACAATCTTATCATAGCAACAGCAAAAACCGATAAGGAGACCTTCTCCATCCAGGGCACCATTTTTGGTAAAGATCCGAGGATTATAAGAATTAATAACTATTATGTAGAAGCAGCTCCGGAAGGACATATTATCATGCTTTACAACCATGACAAGCCAGGAGTTATCGGAAACATTGGGACAACTCTTGGTAAAATGAACATAAACATCGGTAGCATGAGCTGGGGAAGAGATAAAGCAGGTGGGACAGCCATATCCATACTTCACTTAGATCAGCCTGTAGGTAAAGAGGTTATTGATGAGATGCTTAAACTTCCAAATATTATATCGGTGACTTCTATAGAGATTTAGAATGTTAAGAATACCTGACGGTTTTTTAGACCTCTCGCCTGAACGGGCGGAGGTCTTTTATTTTGTAAAGGAAAAGATATTTAGCCTCCTCAAAGCATTTGGTTTCTCACCTATCATCCCACCAAGCGTTGAGTTTATCGAAACCTATAAATTAAGCAAGGAGGAAGATGCTTACTTCTTTAATTACATAGATCATTATAGCGGCAAACCTGCCTGTTTTAGATATGACTTTACCCCTCAGATAGCCAGATTTTTATCCACTCGTGATAAAACCAAAATCTACAAACTCTTCTATGATGGTTCAGTGCTGAGAAACGAAAAGCAGTTAAGCGGAAGAATGCGGGAGATTTTTCAGTCAGGTGTAGAGATTATAAATATTCCTGATATACATGCAGACATTCATCTTATTGTAATTATAAAAAAAATAATTTCGGAGCTTAATCTTCAGTCTGCCGAGATACATATAAATGACGTGAATATTCTTAAGACACTGTTGTCAAATGTTCACAGCGACGGGCTATATATACCGCTCAAGTCCGCACTTATTGTAAAAGATCTGACCGAGGTAGAGAATATTATAAGCCGTATGAAAATGGATAATAAAAGAAAAGAGTTTATTTTAAATCTGCCGTTCATGTGCGGTGGGCTCTCTGTTCTGGATGAGATAAAAAAATACTCTATAAGAGAGATAGAACCTTTCATTTCTGCTCTAAGAAAGATTTATGATGAGGCATGCACTTTAAGTGAAGGAAATATTATTTTTGATCTTGGAGAGTTCAGAAGCTTTGAATATCACAGTGGATTAATATTTGATGTCTTTGCAAGCAACCATGCAGGTCATAAAGAGATAATAACAGGTGGCAGATATGACAATCTACTCGAAAACTATACGGGGACAAACATGCCCGCTACAGGCTTTGCCATAAATATTTTTAATCTGACTGAGGTTATATCCTCAGCAGAAAAGAAAAATATTGCTATCTTTACCAGTATGGGCTGCCTCGACAGGGCTATAAAGATTGCAAACAAATTAAATAGCTCTTGCTACAGAGCTTGGGTGGAGCTAAAAGACAATCTGAGCATAGAAAAAGACTTTGATTTAGCAATAGAAATATACAATAATAATATTCTTGCCTTGAGCAAAAATAAAAAAAGAAAAATAAAGTTATCTGAAAAAGACTTTGAGGAAACAAAAGAATTTGAAGAATCAATCAAGGAGATTTTATGAGCGGTGTAGTACTGATCGGAGCTCAGTGGGGTGATGAAGGGAAAGGAAAGATTGTAGACTTTTTTTCCGACCGGGCTGATGTTGTGGTTAGATTTCAGGGGGGAAACAATGCCGGACATACGCTCGTTGTGGGCGATAAAAAAATCATTCTCCATCTTATCCCTTCTGGCATACTATGGGACAACAAAACCTGTATAATCGGCAATGGGGTAGTTATAGATCTGAACGTATTAAACAAAGAGATAGATAGTCTTAGAAAAGAAAATCTTATCCCGGAAAACACAAGACTTTTCATAAGCGAATCTGCCCATATTATCATGCCATATCATAAAAAGATTGATATCCTGAGAGAGAAGTGTAACGCTACCAAAATAGGCACCACAGGTAGGGGGATCGGACCCGCCTATGAGGATAAGGCAGCAAGGTACGGTATCAGAGTTGGAGATTTAAAAAATCCGTCAGCTTTTGCAAAAAAGTTAAAAGCAATACTGGAAGAGAAAAATAAATATATGAGCTGTGTATTTAACGAGCAACCTCTTGGCTTTGATGAAGTCTATAGCGAAACCATTGAAAACTTCAAAAAGATAGCTGATATGGTAACCGATACAAGCCTTTTAATTAACAAATTAGCAAAAGAGAAGAAAAATATACTTTTTGAAGGTGCACAGGGAAGTCTGCTTGATTTAGATCACGGCACCTACCCCTTTGTAACCTCATCAAACACTGTGTCTGCAAACGCAGCCATAGGAAGCGGAATATCCTTTCAGCAGATTAAAAAGGTTATCGGTGTGGCAAAGGCATATACCACAAGGGTGGGTAACGGACCATTTCCTACGGAGCTTACAGGAAATCTGGGAGAACATATCAGGAATAAAGGCGGGGAGTTTGGAGCCACTACCGGAAGACCAAGAAGATGCGGATGGATTGATCTTGTGGCACTGAAAAAATCAGTTATGATAAACGGCATTGATAGTCTTGCCATAACCAAGGTTGATGTATTAAACGAGCTGGAGACCATAAAAGTCTGTGTGGCTTATGATTACAAGGGTACAGAGATAGACTATATGCCCGCAGATATTGAAGAGCTTGAACAAGTAAAGCCTATTTACAGAGAGTTTAAGGGATGGCAGAGAAACATCTCGGATATCAGAGATGGCATTGATCTACCCATTGAAACAAAGGACTATCTGAAATTCATAGAAGACTTTCTGGAAGTTAAAATAACAATCGTTTCTGTAGGACCAGAGAGAGAAGCTAACGTATTATTTGATTCTCTTTTTTAGCCAAATAGAGTAATCATCACAAATCCAGCAAGCATAAAAGAGCCGCCCAGAAGGTGGCTCTTCAGATTTTTTTCTTTAAAAAAAATATATCCCAGCAGAATCCCGAAAATCAGACTAAATCTCTTTAGTGAGATCATATAGGCAACTTTAGTAATGCTGATAGCATACATATGAGAGATTATCATTATTCCGTATAAAAGGCCAGAGACGAAGATATATTTGTTCTTTTTCTTTGGGCTATCTTTGCAGAATAATCGGCAAATCAGATTAAAACTTACAGCCAGTGCTATAAAATAAGTGCAAGCAAAATAGGCTGGCGAAGATAGGGTTATAGCTTTTTTACCCAATGTGGATGTAACGGCGTAAAGAATAGCCACAATAATCATATAAAGAGATCCCTTTTCTCTTCCTATGGCATAAAAGGGATCCATAATACTTTGGACAGATCTATCAAAATTGAGCAGATACCCACCTATTGCGATAGAAAAAACACCCATAAGCCCTGGATAAGACAGCCCCTCTCCCAATAAAATCTTTGGTATGACTGTTAAAAAAACGGGTGTGAGAGATAAAAAAGGCAAAGTCAGAGAAAGCGGAGATACTTTAATGGCTTTTACATAAAGGAATGTTGCCAGCATCTCGATAGGCAGAGCTGAAAAAAATACCAGCCAGTAACCCTTTTCTGGCCATATCTTTTCATTAACTATTACTGCAAAGGGGATTATAATTAGTAGGGCATAAAACAGTCTCCCGGCAGTTAAGAACAAAGGAGAGCTGTCTTTTGAGCCAAGCTTAAGAAAGGCATCACTGAAGGATAATGAAAGGGCGGTAAAAAGTGAAAGAAAAACCCACATAAATAACAAATGCCGGAGGCGAGAATCGAACTCGCACGAGGTTGCCCTCACTGGATTTTGAGTCCAGCGCGTCTGCCTGTTCCACCACTCCGGCTAAAATTAATGAATAATTATATAAATAATAATAAAAACTTGTCAATCTTTATGGACAGACCAAAACCCTCTAACCTCATTTAGCCCATCTACAAAAACATCCTATCAAAAAAATCATTATTTATCAGATATTGAGGAGGTATCTGTTTACAGGCTATTATAATTTTATTCTGAAACCTCTATCCGTATATGTCATAATTGAGAATAGCTGGTTAGCCTGAGGCTTTGATTTTTAATCTGCTTATCGACTTTCTAACCCTATTTAAATATGAGATCTATGGCATAAAATATCTGCTTTTAAAAACCTCCTTTTTATATCAGCTAATCTGTGTTATATTTTTCTTATGCAGATTAGTTATGAGATAAAGGCTATTGATAACATTGTTTGCCTGCCTGGAACAGGTATTCTGAGGGCTGTAGTTACTACAAAAGAAGATATTTCCCCACTTTTTCCATATATTAACGGTTATCTGAAAAAGGTAAGATATCTGCCCGGCATCCCCTGGATACGATTCCCTTTTGAAGGATTTCCCCATAATCTGCCAGCAAGATACGAAATTGCCTGCAAAAGAAATGAGATTATTCTCGGAAAATTCAGCTCCAATGAAGAGGCAGTTGATGTTATTGTTCAGCTAATTGATTTTCTACATCATATAGACAGAGAAAAATCAAAGATTACTCCAAGCTATAAAGAATGGAATCCCCCATCTGCCATCGAGATTTTTAAGTTCCTTCCTCAAACAAACTGTAAAAAATGTGGATATAGAACCTGCATGGCTTTTGCCGTTAAGCTGGCTCAGGGAGATGCGGAACCTGAAGAATGCCCCTCAATTGACGAGAAAAAGCTTGCTGAGCTTAAAGAGATCTTATAATCTTTCGGCATTTACCTTAAATACAAAATCATAGTTCAGAAGATCATTCCAGTTCCAACCTTTTCTGGTAGATCTGGTATCATCACTGTCACCGAAAGGATTTCCTGGTATGTAAAACCAGTTTATAATTGCTTCTCCAGATTTTCTGAAAATAATCCAGTATTTTTTCTGATCCAGAATGGTATCATTATCAAAGCGAAAGTTTACCCAGTAGTAACCCTGCTTTCTCTCTATATCTTTTAAAAAAACAAGCTCTGACCTTACCCCCTTCAGCGAAGGTCTACCATCCTGATCCTCCACCAGGTCAATAAATACGGCACCATCACCCCCGAATTTATGCAGAGCAAGGGATATCTCCTGGATTTTCAGCTTTTCTTTTATCTCAAATCTCTGGGCATAGATATCCTGAGATGACACATATTCGGCAGTCTCTTTGTCAAGAATTCTTACCCCTCTCTCGTCCTGTTCAGAGTAAAGATTAACAAGATTTGGAAAGCTGGTGTTTCCGAAACTAAATATTTTTTCTTTGCTTTCTTCCACCCTTCTTTCTTCCACAGGCTTAGCTGTTGTAGTTATACCTTTATAGCTTACCCCCGCAATGTAAGAATTTGGAACGGGCTCTGCATTTTCAAGGTTTATTTCAATCCTGTCTTCAATGAATCGTGCTGATATCTCTTCTTGATATGCAGGAAGGGTAGGTGAGGCGCTCCATGAATCGTTGATCTCGTTTGAATCAGCACCATGGGTCTGCTTTATATGCCTGGTGGAGACAAAGTTTTTAGACTGCTGTGGATCAAACGGAAGCCAGCCATAAGCAGGAAAAAATACTTCAATCCATGCATGTCCGCCCTGCCCCATGCTCTGAACCAGATAACCTTCTTTGCCGAGTGGAATCTTCCACTGATCTTTTAATGTAATGCCGCCCACTATTCTTGCAGGTATATTGAGTGCCCTGAGAAAGGCTATGCTTAAATGTGCAATATTCTGACAGTTTCCTGTTCTGGTTCTCAGGGTAAACAGGGCATCATATTTTTCAGGATTGTAGGTATACTTTACATTATCAGTTACATAGTTTATTACCCTGTTGACCACATCATAAAGGTTCTTAGAACTACCTGATATTCTTTTTGCTATCTCTTTGATTTCAGGATCTTCTGACTGAGCCATGGCGCTTTTGCTAACATATTTATCATTTATCCCTCTCAGCTCTTTGATGGGAAAAGGATCATTAAACACCAGCTCTCTCAGCGAATCTTTCTTTTTCACCACAAATCGGATCTTCACATCAATATCTTTTGAGACATTTTCAAAGTAAAGAATCCGAAAAGTATTACCCTCTTTATCTTTCTGATCCTCTGTTTTTGAGGGAGGTATGGAGTAGCTAATATCTAAACTTTCCAGTTCCTGAATGCTTATGGGGGTGCTGTAAGCTGTGGGGAGCGCAAATCTATACTTTAACTTAGATATGTTTCCCTTAGGCTTGAAAGTAATTATCTGATTTACTTCTATTTTTGAATTCAGATCTCCCTTTAAAAGCAGTGTCTTTCCATAGGCTGAGCCTGACTGAAAGAGCAATAACAAAAAAAGATAGATAAAAGTTTTCTTCATAACAAACCCTTTTAAAGCCATTTTTTGTAATCTCTCATGCTAAATCCAACAAAGTTTTCTTTTTCTATCCCTCTGGTCTGGCAGAGAAACTTAAAGGTCTTTCCCATAGAGTCCATAATGA
>JBEQAF010000046.1:0-16053 GCA_041640455.1 bacterium | reverse complement strand
CTGCAACAAAAAACTTTCTATTTAATTTAACATACTAATCAGACGTGTCCGTCGATCAGGCTGGCGCCTACATCTGCAACACACCAGAAGTTGAATTTTTGCCAACAACAAAAAGTGTCCGTCGATCAGGCTGGCGCCTACATCTGCAACTGAGAAAAAATTTTTGTAGAATTCAATTATGAGAGTGTCCGTCGATCAGGCTGGCGCCTACATCTGCAACATACAGCCAAAGCATTCACAGTATCGTAAAAAGTAGGTGTCCGTCGATCAGGCTGGCGCCTACATCTGCAACCGCAGTCCTTACAAACCATTGCTGGCACTGTGTTTTATAACCGCCGTGCGAGCATTTGAAAAATCACACCTTGCAGCAGGCACTTTCAAGTGAATACACTACCTTAATTTCAAAGAACCTCAACGGGTTCGAGCATCCCCCGTACCCCATTTCACCACCTCCACACTCGCTGGGGCTGTTGAGAAGGCTCCTCGTAGGAACAAAACTGATCGACTCCACGGTGCCAAGCCCATTGAAGGGGAAGACACATACCGTGGCATTTTCGCCTCCTGTAGAGGCATTAAATTTATATATCGTCCACCATTTATAAAGTCATATTACAACAATCCCGCTATCCTGTTCTGGAAGAGGTTGGCCTATAACAGTTGCCGCTTCACGTGCTTCCTTTTCATTAGAACCAAGGTCCAAAATCATCACCTGATCCTCCTTCTGGTTCACTTGCTCCTCGAGATCAGTCTGTAACCGCACGCGATCAATATCTTTGAGCACACAAAAGAATACTGAAAACTGCCAAGCCTCACCATAACCTTTTAACACCCTGTGTACACGCCGCAACCTTTTCGGATCTCTTATGTCGTAACATACCAGATAGCATCTACGCATTATAGCATACCCATCTCAGCGTATGATTTAGATCGCCAGATAAGCATTTGCTTAAAAATATGTTATTTTTTAATATTTGTCAAGCATTTTCAGCGCGTGGTCAGGAACTCCAGAGAAGGAATATCTCCAGTGAGCCATGCTGCAATCATTCTCGCATGCAAAACAATCATTCTCCGGTAGCTCAAACGATACTCAAATACCGGATGTGTAACCACCGTATCCATTCTTCTGCCAAGAGCATTGAAAAAACTTCGCCTCCCTGCTTCTGTAAGCGAACATCCGGATGCGGTGCGAAGAAAATGCCCCTCGGTCAATTCACCTCGATTGAAGCATGTGATTACTACTGAATCCGCAACCAAAGGTCGAAACGGCTCCATGAGATCGAGTGCAAGCGCCGGACGCCCCGGCCTCGATACGTGAAATCCGCCTATGGAGGGCTCCAGCCTCGCGAGGCGCAACGCTGCAACGCACTCGTGGGTCAGCATCGAATACGCCAGCGACAAACAGGCGTTGACGGGGTCGGGCGGAGGTCTTCGTTTCCTGCCATTGGCGTCGAATTCGACCAATAGTGGGCACTTTAACATTCCAGCAAAATGCTTGAAGTAAATGGCCGCTGCCTGACCCTCATGCCCTCGCACTGACTCCACTGAATCAGCCTGCGCCGCGTTCTTAGCTTCCTTCGCCAAATCGGTGGCTACGCCGGCTGGTAGAGAACTATGATTGCGGAGAAGGAGTGTTCGTTGGTTCATTATCTTGGTCGACACAAGGGCGCGAGCAAGTTCGAGGCATACATTCACGCAGTCAAATTTACGAATCTGTGACTTTCGAATTTCGGCACTGATCGAATCGAGTGGATCGATCATGGCCACGAGTCGTCCCGCCTGTGAAAGGAAAGCTATAGGAGTGTTCATATCAGCAAGGGTATGAATTGCCTGGGTTGTAATTTGCACCGAGCCCAGCAGCGAAAGGCTTTCAATGTTCGTGATCGGTATGGTCTTAACTGTGGAACCATTCTTATCATTAACCACCAATTCCATGCCGCGAACCCCAACTTTTACGCCTTCTTGCTGGGCTACCACATGAATGCCGTCATCGCACGGCGGCCAGATCTTTCTTGGTGTAATTTCATCAGTTAGAGACTGAGCGCGTTGATGGTTGACCTCGTCCGGCAAGCATATTGGCTGAAGGGAGCATTTTAAACAACGCGAATCGTTGACGAGGGGCAGAGGCCGTGAGCCTTCCGCACATTGTTTAGCATCTTTCAATGTCTGCAAGGCCTCCGACTTGAGAGTATCATCTATTGGAATCCTGAGACGAAGTTTTTCCTCTGCGTAATAGATGATTGCTTCATTAACCGTATACCCAGCATCCTCAAGCAAAATAGCTTGCAGGCTGACTTGAATTCGATCCGTGGTCCATGCCTCTGTTTGTTGAATCGGTAATTGTTCCCTATCGCCACAATCGTCGGAGGTAGGGACTATGGGAAAGTGTTTGGGACGCCCCTTCCGGTACTCGACCGGGACGGCGGTCTGCCCCAAAATTTCCGTTAAGTCCAAGGTCGCGGTGAGGCCAAGCGACTCGCTTGTCAAAACCAGACTTCGAACGATCTTGGGCCGTTCGTGATCATCTTCACCAGCCTCAGCCTTTTCCAGATCGGCACTGGGTTTATCCACTCGTCGATGGACAGCCACCCCTTTCGCCGTGTCACTACTGGGAATAAATATGCCTTCCACCTGCATGTAGTAGAAAAGACGTGGGCAGTAGGCATATTCAGCCACGTTACGAACAGACCACAGGCTTTCATCCATAGTTTGCATACTCCTTAGAACAAAATATCGTTCTCCTTAGTCCCTTCTTACAGTTGCTTGTCGTGGACTTTTATCTGTTCCTCCAAGATACGGATAACCCGGCATTGCACCTCGTTCTGATAAGCGGCGTATTCTTTCCACTCTCCGAATTCGATGCATTCGAGCGGGGATGACGAGATATCGCGCCAGAGGTTGACGACTTCCTTGGATTTGCCGGCGCCCTTTCGCCCGCGCTTCTTTTTGTCCCTTGCGGCATCAACACTCTGCGCCTGGGAAGGTTGCCGTAGCGCTTGGTCTGGTTTCACCGCCGCGCTACCTTCGACCTTGTCCTTTATGGGCATAAAGCCGTCTGGATCGCAGGGCACATACCACCACTTGCCGGGCCAGTCCGGGTCGGTAAGTGCGCGTAAGCCGATGTTGGCAGCGGCATTTAAATCCGCCTGAAGCCCCTTAGCCGCCGGCGAGTTCGGATCGGCCGAAACAAATATCTCACCGCCTTTGAGAGGAACGCGGATAACCCCGGCCTTCTTTAAATCCGCCTTAGATTTGTCTTTCCATTTCGCATTCAGATTGCAGAGAAAGCGTTCGCGTGCGTCGCCTTTGCCTTCGGACTGTTTCTTCTCAGCCTGAGCGATCTGCTTCCGCCAAAATGGAGACCGCATAAACTCATCTACCGATACATCTTGACAACGGATCCCCGGAGCGCCTGTGCGGGAGTCCTGGCGCGAGGTGTAGCTCGCCGAGACTTCGCGGAGATGAAGTCCATGGAGTTGGCAGGCTTCAGACAGGTACTTCTTGATCTTCGAGGACGACCAGGTCATGAGCTGGCGGTTTTCCCGCCGGGTACGGGTTTCCTCCGGCCGGTAGTGGGTGAGGTCTTCGATGACGATGGCATGGCACGGAGCAAAGCGAGGATCGCTTATTCGCTGTCGAGGACGCTTGTTCCCTTCCCATCCTTTTCCATCCTCACTACCAATGCCCAGTGCTGCCTCGACGATGCGACTGGCAAGTTGTTTGACGCGCTGCTCGCGCAGTTGCTCCAGTGCGTCCAAGGCGCGCTGCCCGAACTGTTCTTTGGTTTCTTTTCTTGTACCATCGGGATGAAGACGGGTGAAGAACCCCACCTGAACTTTGCGACGGAACTCGGTAATAGTGGCAAGGCGTGTGAGCGAAAGACCGCCGACATTGCGGATAGCCGCATCGTTACAGCGCTTGCCGCGGGGGAGAATCCAATCCTTGAACCAGCGAAGTTGTTTTTTCCACCAATCGTCGTCATCTTTCCATCTTTTCTCCCATGCGTCGTGTAGAACCTTCAGAAGTGTATTATCCTGTACCAGAGCCTTCGCTACATCACGAAGTTTTTCTCGATTCTCCTTCTCATTCTCCTTGCGCTCTGGACCTGAAAATTCCTCGCCGATTTCCTCCGGAGCCTTGTATCCAGACAACTTGACGACATGCTCATCCCAAAGTTGCTTTGCGGCGTCATCACGCCAATCGCGAGATGAGAACAGATCGTGCCACATTACAAGTGCATCCTGTAAAAGATCGACACGTCCGTTCTCATCCAGTTTTTCCTTAACGCCACCAGGCCTGGTCTTCTCGTCAGTTATGAGGTAATGAGCAATGCGCGCCCGGTCGCCGTGACGCTTGAGCGCAAGGATCATGGTGCGGACGGCGGAGGACATCAGTTCATCGACGGAGAGCGGCTGTCTGTAGTCAGCGCTCTCTTCATCGGCATTCCCGTCCATGGCGTTTTTGGAGCAGGTATCTGCCGCTGGGCTCCATCCGAGAAGCCTGAGTTCTTCGAGTCGCGCATTTTGTTTTTCGGTGCCGCCCCAGCCGGATTTTACAAGCCGGTCTATAAGCGGCATACTTCTGCCAAGTTCGGCTTCTAACTGATGAACCTTCCAGATCTCCTCGTTTGACGCCTCCCGAGCCCCTTCCTCCTCTCCCTGTAGCTTGATGAGGAATTGGCGGTCCAGGCGCGCCCAAGGAGCTGGATGCTGCGTGTTGTCCGTCAATGTGTCCGCGCCGATGCGGCGATAGATGGTGGTTTTCTCAAATTCTACTTCTTTTCCATTCTTTACTTTTTTCACCTTCCTCTTGAGATGCAGGTAAAGATCAGCCGCCTTCGGCGGTTCATGCCCGGCGTCCTGGCACGCTTTCTTGACCTGTTCAGGGTCTACCGCTTCCCAAACCGCACACGCTGCGGCGTAGCGGTGGCCGAGGTCGACGGAAAGCACTCGCAGCCCGGGGAGACGGGAAAGGATAAGCTGGGCGTGGCCTTTTCTTGTTTTGTTCAATTCGGCATGTGGCCATAATTGTGGATTGATACTAAGTTGATTCTTTTTAACTAATTCGGACCACGGACCCTTCGGATTAAGCTTTGCTGAAAATGTAACCAGCCACTTGATAGCGTCGCGCATCTTATTGGCTTTTTGATCCCAACCGTGTTTTTCTACATAACGGGCAATGGCTTCCAACTGCTGTCTTGGAGCCTGCAACCTGCCATTCCAGTCTTTCTGTTCAAAGAGCCCCGAGATTTTCACATTATTGCTCTTGGTCACGTTTGAAGCCGCTCGCCCCAATCTGTCCGCGCGTGTGACCTCGGAAGCTCCTGTATTGCTTGCGTTGTTAACAAGCGCCAAATCACGTGCGAACCTCTTGGACTGCCAGCACAAAGGAACTGGTTTCATCTCGCTCCCGGTCCAGAGCGTCAGGCAAAGCGCTTGCGGAAAGGGGGTTTGCACATTCTTGTGGAGGTCGAAGCAAATATCCCAGCGGGAGTTCCCAAAATCGCAGAAGACCGGATGCAAAAGCGGATCCGGGTGTCGATACATCGGCACCTTGAACTGCCGTTTCTTGAATTCCGCTTCAGCGACAAGAGCGTAGTCAATCAGCGGCTGAGGATCAGGTTCTTTCGCGGCATCGCCATCCTTGTGCCAAACGCATAAGGCGTCGTCCTCGGCGAGGGCTTCGAATAGCTGGATGTCGCCGAACTTGTCGATCTCCGGATCGTCTTGTAACGCCCTTACGGCGGCAATCCGGTCTTCCTTTGTTTGGCAGTCAGCTTTTGACCACGCCTTGACAACATCCTTCCACCCACCAACAGCACGCTTCCTGATTCGATAGCCCTCTATCGCACCGGACGTCTTTGAGCGCTCTTCGCAGAATTTATCCAACCAGGCTTTTGCAGTTTGAGGAACGCCGGATGCTTTCTTCGCGTCTTCCTCGAATTTCCGTCGTTCCGCCTCGGCGAGCTTAATCCACGTGTGTGCCAGAGAAACACGTCGGGCGGCGTGGTCAAGCATCACGGCAAATTCGGAATGCCTGGCAGAGCCCCAATTGTAATTGTCGCCATCCGAGGAATAGTTTGAGACAGAAACATCCTTGCCGTTTTTATCGACCCGATAGGTGAACTTGCAAACAGACTCCACGTCCTTCAGGATAGCGTCGGAGTATGGTCTCCGCCCTTTCGATCCAGTGTTCTTCTTACACTTTTCCTCATCCGCGGCCGCCGTTTTCTTTAGTTTCTTCAAATCCTCTTCAGTAACGGTCTTGGCGGCGATGTTGGCGAGAAGCTTGCGCGTCGCGCTCTTGTATCCGGGACCGCTGATCAGACCAAGCACGCCCTGAAAGTCGTTCGATGCAGGATTGAATTCACTGAGGGCGGTCGCAAGGTTTTCGAGTGCTTCGGTTCCGGTCGTGCCCGCTTGAGCATTGTCAGCCCACGCCACAATCTTCCGATAGACGGCGGCCATCCGGGAGAAGTCGGCTCCTTTCCCGGTGCCGAACCGGCTGCTGAGCCATTGTCCGGCCTTCTGGACGAGGTCCTTCGCTTTCTCCTCTTGCTCTGCCTCTGAAGATTCATCTTCAGAGCCTTTCGCTGGGGACAGATAGGCATCACGGCTTCCGAAGAAACGTTCCAGCATGTCCCAAACTTCCTCGCGGGTAAGCGAGTAGCCTACGGATTTGACAGCATCATCAAACGCCTTACTCCTATTCACCCAAACCGCGTCGTCCCTAATGGCTGCAGTCAGGGAAGCTGCGCAATCATTCTTCCAATCCTTAATCTCGTTTTCCGAAAGGCCCCTGCCTTTGAGAATTTCTTCAAGCGCTGATATAACCCTCTCGTTGCGATACTCGGCGGCATCTTTACCGGACGCAACGATGTAATCCCTCGGAGCGCCGAGTTCCGACTCCACCGAAAGCCACGACAGGGCTAACAGTATACGCCGCACTTTGCGCTGCTCATCGGTCAGATCGCGGTCAGGCTTTTCCTCCCCATCCCTGACCTTGGCATCCGCCAGAGTGTGGTCCAATCCCCCTCGCAAGGTGAGCAACCAGTTGCCGAACGCTTTGGCTCCATTATTCACCGCCTCGTGGGTCTGCCAAAGTGCGTCACGCCACGAAATATCACTCGGGTCAGATCCACGGAGCCGAAGTGTATAGGCTCGCACGGTGACGGGTGGTTTAGGCTGTTGTGCCATCGTTATCCTCCTTCAATTCAGTGATAAAAACCCTCAACCTTTCAGAGTTTTTGATTGGGCAAGGGAAGAATAGGCAATCGCCTGCATTGTCAGGATCGAAATCTGTGACTAAACTGCCAGCAGGCGAGCCAAAAGTCAGTTCACATTCATTGACTAAACGTTTCCAAAGCGCAGTCGTTGACATAACCGACTCGGTCTCCGACACCTCGAGAAAACCTCTTATGAGCTCTTCACACGCCATTGGATGTCGCTCACGAAGGGCAAAGAGTTTGTGTGATTTATTTTTTAAATACTTATTCTTGCGGACTGGAGGTCTTGGACTTTGATGTGCTGTAAGCGGGGAAGGTTTTGCACAACCGTTCTCCCAGCAGTTTGGGGTTAGGTAGGTTAAGCCGAGCTTGTCCGCAAATTTTCCTTGGGAAAGTCTTACTCGTTTCCAGAGATCAAGGACTAATCGGGATATGCCAGACTGAGTACTCAAAGTTGTTCTCCTTTCGGATTCGAAAGAGAGCTGATAGAAACAAAGGGCATATAACGCATCACAATTGATGATTTATCATATAACAATAGGCAGCTATGTCAATAGCAATTTTAGCTTGAGACCAGATAGGTATAGACATATTAAACAGTTTGATTTTATTGAAATAAAAGAGGAACAGCCAATGAGCGGTTTATATCATGAACTGAGGGAGATAGAAGCTATAAAGGCAAGGGAGCTGGTGCGAAAGGTTTTAGAGAAGAGCGGGGTATTTTTTTTACTACTTTGAATGATATCTCAGTAATAACATTCCAGAGTTCAGAAAGAACTTATTTTATGCCCATAAGATAATGAATCTGAGGGATTATCCTGATATCCTTTAATCTTGAATAGGCAATGCTGTATAGCCTTGCTAACATTTTGTGATCTTTAAAGTTTTTTGACTCGGGTTGTAATATGATAGGTATTTCTGGGTCAATCTGAGAAATGAGATCTATGGCTTTATTAAATCTGCTCTCCTCAATGTCTGAAAATATTACAATTTTAATCTGTATGGGCTTTTTGACAGCAATTTTCAAAAAATCTCTTTGCATGTTTACAAAGTTTTGGCTGTCAAAAAAATTAACCTTTATATCCATAGAAATAAAATCTATAAAATCAATAATTTCTGAGAGCTCATTATAAAGGGTTCCGTTTGTTTCGAGATGAAAAACTCTGTTTTCCTTGTATGACTCAAGATAAAATCTGATAAACTCAGCATATATCAGCGGTTCACCGCCTGTCAAAGAAATGCTGTGGATGGAAGGATCCATCCGAAAATATAGGTCAATGTAACTTTTTAATCTGAAAGGCGGGGTGGGATTTCTTTCTTTTATAAAAATTCCGGAAAAGGGGGCATTTTCAAAGAGCGCATCGCCTTGATAGTCTCTTGCGTAGGATGTATCGCAGTAATCACAGTTAAGATTGCAGCCAGAAAATCTTACAAATATCTGTTTTTTCCCTGCAAAAAGACCTTCTCCCTGTATGGAAGTAAAAACTTCACACAAATCTGCCGAAGCCATCTCTTTTTCTTTCTATATAGGCATAGGCGTTATGATTATGAATGCTTTCAAAGTTCTCCGCCTCAACAGAGAACCAGCTTATTTTCCTGTCTTCCATAAGTCTCAGGGCAACCTCTCTGACCACATCTTCCACAAACATGGGATTTGAAAAAGCCTTTTCGGTCACATACTTCTCGTCTGCCCTTTTCAATATAGCAAAGATATCACAGCTTGCTGAGCTTTCAACAATCTGAACAATATCCTCAATCCAGACAAGCCCTTCTGACCTTGTCTTAACTTTCACGTTTCCTCGCTGATTGTGAGCACCCTCAGAGCTGATAGATTTTGAACAGGGGCATACGGTTGTAACTGGTACATTTACCTCAAGAAAAAAGTCAAAGCTATCTCCAAGCGTCCCGGAAAAAATACAGTTATAGGACATAAGGCTTTTTGATTTGGTAACAGGTGCTTTTTTTTCAATAAAATAAGGAAACTCAATGGCAAGATATGATGACTTGGCATGAAGTCTGGTCTTTATTGCCATCAGAATCTCCTTAAAATTTTTGACCGCAATACCCGTCCTGTAAGAGTTGATAATCTCAATAAACCTGCTCATATGAGTGCCCTTAAAATGGTGAGGCAGGTCAACACCTATCTCAATTGTGGCTATGGTGTGCTGATATTTATTGAGTTTATCAAGTACATAGATGGGATATTTAATCCCTTTTATGCCAACCCTTTGTATCTCAAGCCTTCTCGCATCTGGTTCGTTCTGTACGTCCTTTAAAATCTCCTTCATCTACCCCCCTTTATTCAGAATATATGGCAAAGGAGTTTTCTGATTCAAAGACCTTTACGTAGTCTATGCAAACTCCGTAGTCTTTTAATCTAAGAGACAGCTCGCTGAATATAAATCTGGCAAGATTTTCCGAAGAGGGGCTTTCTACTTTAAAAAAATCTATCTCTTCGTTTATACATTTATGATCTAATATGTCCAGCACCTCTTTCAGATATCTCTTTAAAATCCCGAAATCAATCAACATGCCTGACTTATCAAGGGTCTCTCCTTTCACAACCAGCTCTACTTTCCAGTTGTGACCATGAAGATTTTCACATTTTCCCTGATAGTTCCTAAGATAATGGGCTGACGAAAAGTGATCCCATACCCCCGCTCTGTACATAACCTTTCTCCTCCAGAATTTTTTTTAATTCCATTACTCTTTGATAAGTGCTTTTATAGGAATAATTTATCACCTCTTCTCTTTTTTTGAAATCAAGAAAACCTACCTCTGTCATATCAATATCAACTATAAAATCTGCCAGAGCTCTTTCTGGTTCTGTGGCTATCTGTACTATTAATGTTATCGACTCGTAAGCGACCTGAATAATGTTTGAGGGGTTCGGATATTTCCTTGAAGAGCTATTTACATCAGAGGCTATTACAAAATCTACATGATGCTCCTTAAGTATCGAAACTGGCAGGTTTTTTGTAATACCACCATCTACCAGATACATATGCCCCATTCTTATTGGCGGGAATAGAGGAGGCAGGGCAATGCTTGCCAGGAGCGCATCCCATAGACTTCCACTGTTAAAATATACCGGGCTTCTGGTTTTTAAATCGGAGGCGACCACTATAAGAGGCGTTTTAAGATCCTCAAATCTTTCGGGAATACCGAGTATGGAAAATTTTTCTGTTACCTTCTTAAAATTTGATAGACTGTAAAAAGGAAGTATGGGTTTTAAATATCTGAAAAGGGAGTATTTTTTCAGTCTGTTTTTTACCAGATCAAGACTAATATCGGCACAGTAACAGGCTCCTATTACAGCCCCAGCGCTCGCACCGGCAACTATCTGGATAGGAATTTTGGCTAAACTGAGATTGCTTAAAAGCCCAAGATGGGCATAGGCTCTTACGCCGCCCCCGGACAAAGCGAGACCAATTTTTTTCATTAGGAAAAGTATAATTTTTTTTTTGTAACTAAGCAATATATTATGATTAAGCTTTGCCAATTATTCTAATAAAATTTAAATTATGCTATAATTTATTAATCAAAAAAAGGAGGGATTTATGAAACCTGTTGAAATAAAACCAGATATCCACTGGGTAGGAGCTATTGACTGGGCTATCAGGGACTTTCATGGTTACCAGACTCCAAGGGGCACCACTTACAACAATTATCTCATTATCGATCAGGAACCAGTTCTGGTAGATACAGTAAAATATAACTTTTCTGAGATAACTATCAAAAATATCAGACAGCTTATAGATCCGTCAATGATTAAACATGTGGTGATCAATCATATTGAGAATGACCATGCCACAGCTCTTGACAAGATTATGGAGCTATGCCCGAAAGCCAAAATATATATTACTCAGAAAGGCAAGGAAGGGCTTGAAAGGTTTTTTGATCTTTCAAAATGGGAGATAGTGGTTGTGAAAACAGGGCATACTCTAAACAGTGGCAAAAAAACCCTTATGTTCATAGAAACGCCCATGATGCACTGGCCTGATTCTATGATCACCTATGTAAAGGAAGATAAACTCCTGATAAGTCAGGACGCTTTCGGACAGCATCTGGCATCTACTGAGAGGTTTGATGATGAGTTTGTGGAAAACAATAACGAATGGCTTCTGGAAGATGCAATATGGGATTATTATGCCAATATACTTATGCCCTTTGGCTTTATCATCAAGCCCAAGATTGAAGAGCTGCAAAAGATGGGAGTTGAGATAGATATGATAGCCCCTGACCATGGGATAATCTGGAGAAAGCATGTAAACAAAGTAATAAATATGTATCTTGACATGGCAAACGGCAAGGCTGATGAAAAGGTTTTAATAGTCTATGATACCATGTGGAACAGCACAGAACATATGACCTACTCAATAGCTCAGGGGGTAAGAAGTGAGGGTATTGACTGCAAAGTGCTCAAGCTGAGAGCTACACCTTTGAGCATTGTAATTACAGAATTCTGGAAGTCACGAGGAACTCTTGTTGGTGCACCCACTTTGAATAATCTGGCTTTTCCACCAGTAATGCAGTTTATGGATTATCTAAGGGGGCTTAGACCGAAAAACAGAATTATGGGTGCCTTCGGAAGCTACGGCTGGGCAGGCGGAGCTGTTAAGGAGATCAATGAGGTTATTAAAAAAATAGGGCTTGAGCTCTTTGAGCCAGGGATAGAGGTAAAATATAGACCCTCAATTCAGGATGAGGAACGATGTTTTGAGTTTGGTAAAGCCTTTGCAAGAAAGGTGAGGGAATACCAGCAAAACTTTATCTCTCGCTAATAAATTTCTGATAATAGTGGGTGCATTTTTCAAATAGCTTTTCATCTTTCTCTTTTAGGTAGAAAAGCTCATTTGTGTCAAAAAGCCTGGTCAGATCCTTGTTTTTATAGAAAAGCTCTTTAAAGATCTTTCTTATCTCAAGCTCATCTGCAGGTATAAGACTGAGTAGTTTCTCAAAATCGGCTTTTCTTCTCTCTTCAAGCTCCTTTTCCTGCAAAACAGCTCTGTATCTCTCAGGTCCCACACACTGTTCTGCTTGAGGGCACCATTTAAGGCATGCCAGATCCATCTTTTCATTTAATACCTGAGCCCCACAATTTTTGCACCTATGGGTAACCTCATCTTTGAAAAACTCTACATCGCCTCCACACTGGGGGCATTTTATATCATATATGGCATCGTATTTCCAAAACTGGGTATCCTGACCTGGACATCTTGCCATAAAACCTCCTGCTAAATTATTTCTCCCCTAACGCTAATATTTACTTCTTCTACAGGTATATTTTTTCCAGAAGCCTCTAAGGCTTTGTGAACCATATGAACCAATCCAAAACAGCAAGGAACCTCCATGTGAGCTATTATAACCTTTTTGATATCCGAAAGTCTGAAAATATCGGTCAGCTTTGCAAGATGGGCGTTAAAGTTGTCAAGCTTGGGACAGGCGATTACGACAGCTCTGTTTTTTAGAAAGGAGTTATGAAAATCTGCATAGGCTATTGGTACGCACTGGGCAGTAACCACAAGCTCTTTCCCCTGGAAAAATGGGGCGGTGGGCGGAACAAGGGTTAACTGAACAGGCCAGTGGGTAAGCTGACTTTTCAAATTAATTTCATCAACAGACTCTCTCTCCGGTACTGGACAGGGTTCAAAATTTCTCACAGAGCTTCCAGGGCAACCACATGGGAGCTCACTTTTCTTCTCATTTAGTTCTTTAAGGTGCTGGTGTACCTCTTCCTCGCTGAATGGCATCGCTTCCCTTTCCACAATCTTTAAAGCCCCCTCAGGGCATTCGCCTATGCATGCACCGAGGCCATCACAATAGCTTTCCTTAACAAGCTTTGCCTTTCCGTTAACTAACTGCAATGCTCCTTCTGCACATCCTGTTATGCAGAGCCCACAGCCTGTACATTTCTCTTCATCAATCTCTATTATTTTTCTTATCATTTTTAGCCTCCTTATTTCTTTTAATTTTATCATATCTCTTATCTATAGTCTTTTCTTTGATATTAGTCAAAAATATAGATTGAAAAAAGGCGCTTTAAAATTCTAAAATTATGGAAAAAAAACCTTTTATTTAAGGATACTATGAAGAGAATTATACTGGGAACCGCAGGTCACATAGATCATGGAAAAACTACCTTTATCAAAGCCCTGACAGGCATAGACTGCGACAGACTTAAAGAGGAAAAACAAAGAGGCATCACCATTGAGTTAGGTTATGCTATTCTCAATCTTCCTAATGATATAAAGGTAGGGATAGTGGATGTACCAGGTCATGAGCGATTTGTGAGCAAAATGGTTGCCGGGGCATCCGGAATTGATGTGGTTGCCTTCATCATTGCAGGTGATGAGGGGATTAAACCTCAGACCAGAGAACATCTTTATATCTGTGAGCTGCTGGGGGTAAAAAAGGGGATTATTGTAATTACCAAAAAAGACCTCATAGATGATGAGCTACTTCAGCTGCAGATAGAGGATATTAAAGACTTTGTAAAAGGCACATTCCTTGAAAACGCTCCGATTATAGCCGTATCTTCGGTTACAGGTGAAGGGATTAAAGATTTCGTTCAGGCTCTAACCAGCATATCAGAGGAGATATATGAAAAACCAGCTGATAGACCTTTCAGACTCCCCATTGATGACATAATGATAATAAAGGGATTTGGCACGGTGGTAAGAGGTACGGTCATATCGGGAACTCTTTCTGTTAAGGAAGATATTCAGATTTTGCCCATAGGTATCAGATCAAGGGTAAGAAGCATGCAGACCCACGGCAAACAAGTAGAAAAAGGATTCGCAGGAGAACGTATAGCCATTAATCTGCCTGAAATAGAACGAAGCGACATAGAACGGGGGATGATGATTGTAAAGGAGGGTTTTTTTGAAACCACCGATAAGCTTGCCGCTTATATCCATTATCTGCCTTACAACCAGAAACCTCTGAAAGCAAGATTTATTAGTCAGTTTCATATCTACACCAGAAGGGTGGAAGGAGAGATATTTTTAATAGATAGAGATCAGTTAAACCCTGGAGAAAAGGCTTTTGTGTTAATAAGGTTAAAAAAGCCAGTGGTGGCTTCATATGGTGACCCTTTTATAATAAGAGGCTTCGGTATTTACACTACGCTTGGTGGTGGAAAAATCCTTATCCCCAATCTTAAAATGATTGACCGAAAAATAAGTGGGGAGTTTCTCTCTACCATACTCACATCTGATACAAAAAATCTTGTTGAGATTTTTATCAGAGAAGAAGGGATTGAAGGTATCACGTCCAGAAATCTGTGCGCTATGTTGAACATGTCAGAAGAAGAGCTGAAGGTTATAATTGAAAATCTCATAAATAACCGTATTATCTTCTTTGATGAGAAAGGGAGATATCATCACAGAAGCACAGTAGAGGAGATAAAAAACGCTATAGAACGAGAGCTGACCGAGTTCCATCAACGATCCCCAATGAAGATAGGTATGGGAAAGAGAGAGCTTTTTGAAAAATCTGCCGTTAGAGAAGGACTTTTTGAACTATCTCTAAAGCAGCTGATGGAAGAGAAAAAGATTGAGATACTTGATGACATTGTAAAGATTAAGGGTGCCAGCTCTTCAGATAATACCGATGAGCTGATAAAAAGGATTGAAGCTCTGTTTTTAAAGTGGGAGCTCCAACCTGAAGAGAATATTGCAGAGATAGCCCGTTTGCTAAATGAAAAAGAAAATACTCTTAAGGATGCCATAAGCAGTATGGTAAAAAAGGGCATACTTGTTAAAATCAAGGAAGGCTACGTAATCCATCAGAAATCTCTCGAAAAACTAAAATCAGCTATCTTAGATCATTTTTCCCGAAAGGATATCCTGACCCCACAGGATATGAGAGAAATATTTAATCTTTCAAGAAAATATATAATACCTTTGCTGGAATATCTCGATTCCATAAAGTTCACCATAAGAGTTCAGGATGGCAGAAAACTAAGGGGTAGATAAGTCCTTTTATGAAAAATTATGAGCTTTCCAGAATTTTTGATGAAATAGGTGATATTCTGGATTTTATGGGAGAAAATCCCTTCAAGGTCAGAAGCTATAAAAGGGCGGCTCAGATTATTTATGGTCTTCCTGACGATATTGAGGTGCTTTTCAGATCAGGCAATCTGGCTGAGATAAGAGGTATCGGAGAGAGCATTTTATCAAAGGTTGAGGAGTTTTTAAACACTGGCAGAATCCTTTATTATGAGGAGATTAAGTTAAAAATTCCTCAGGGGATTCTTGAACTTCTCAAAATTCCCGGTATAGGTCCCAGGAGCTTGAAAACCCTTTATGAGAAACTTCATATTACCAGCTTTGACGAGCTTGTAAAGGCATGTGAGGATAAGCTGGTTCAGAAACTACCTGGATTCGGTCCCAAGAAGGAGGAGAACATATTAAAAGGGCTTATGAGAACAAAGGAAGCCACCTATAGACATCCCATCGGGCTTGTTTATGAAGATATTACACAGCTTATAAAAAAGGTAAAAAGTATTAAAGGAGTAGTAAGGGCAGAGGTGGCAGGTAGTTTTAGAAGAATGAAAGAGACCATCGGGGATGTGGACATTGAGGTAGCTGGCTCTGATGGCAAAAAAATTATAAGTGATTTTACAAAGCTTGAGGAGATAAAAGAGGTAATATCAGAGGGGGACACTAAAGGCTCGGTTATATTGTTAAATGGCTTGCAGTCAGATATCAGGGTGGTAGAGGAGAGGTCTTTTGGTGCCTGCCTTCAGTATTTTACGGGCTCAAAGCAGCATAATGTAAAGCTTAGAGGCATTGCAAAGGATCTGGGATATAAAATTAATGAGTATG
>JBEQAF010000045.1:0-16222 GCA_041640455.1 bacterium | reverse complement strand
AACCACCAGCAGACTCTCCCTCCACGATAAAAATCTCGCTTTTTTCTGGATCCTTCTCCTGGCAGTCTGCCAGCTTTCCTGGCAGGGTGGGGTCTTCAAAGGCAGATTTTTTCCTTGCCAGCTCTTTGGCTTTTTTAGAAGCCTCTCTCGCCCTACGAGCCTCGAGAGATTTTATTATTATAGCCCTGGCTATATGGGGCTTTTCTTCCAGAAAGCTGTTCAGCCCTTCGTTTACAAGACTCTCCACAATACCTCTCACCTCGCTATTTCCCAGCTTGGTTTTTGTCTGCCCTTCAAACTGAGGGTTAGGGAGCTTTATGCTAATTATGGCAGTTAGCCCTTCTCTAATATCGTCTCCTGTCAGAGTTTCTTTACCGTCTTTGTTTAATCCCAGTTTTATAGACTGAGAATTAATATTTTTGGTGAGGGCGGCTTTAAATCCCATCAGATGAGTTCCGCCTTCAATGGTATTTATGCTGTTAACAAAGCTAAATATGGTCTCATTGTAGCCCGTATTATACTGGATGGCTACTTCAACGGTTATATCATCCTTTTCTCCCTTTACGTAAATAACATCATCAAAAAGCACTTCTTTATTTTTATTTATATATTTTACAAAGGCTATGATGCCACCTTCATAACAAAAGCTGTTTTCTTTTCCTGCCCGCTCGTCTTTTAACTTTATACAGATACCTGAATTAAGAAAAGAAAGCTCTCTGAAACGCTGGGCAAGAATATCATAACTGAATGTGGTGGTTTCAAAGATCTCTTTGTCAGGGATAAATCTTACCAGTGTTCCCGTTCTACTGGTTGTTCCTATAATTTTAACACTGTCTTTTGGGATACCCCTTTCATAGCTCTGATAATAAACTTTGCCATCCCTTCTTACTTCCACCTCCAGAAATTCAGAAAGGGCATTTACGCAAGATACGCCCACACCGTGCAATCCTCCAGAGACCTTATAGCTTTTCCCGTTAAACTTTCCTCCTGCATGAAGGGTAGTAAGAACCGTTTCCAGCGTGGATATACCAGTCTCTGGATGTATCTCTACAGGTATTCCTCTCCCATCGTCTTCAACGGTTATACTATCGTCATTATGTATGGTAACAGTAATATTCTTACAATATCCAGCAAGGGCTTCATCTATACTATTATCAACCACCTCATATACAAGATGATGCAGTCCCTGTGAAGCAGTGCTACCTATATACATGGCTGGTCTTTTTCTAACTGCCTCAAGTCCTTTTAAAACTGTTATACTACTTGCATCATACTTATCTTCCATAATCTCTGTCATATATTATATACAGCTCCTTTCTCTATTCTAAAATCTGCCAGATGCTCATTCTGGTTTGTCATTATGAAGCTTTGAATGTCTGTCTTTTTTAGAGTTTGAACAATATTATCTGCCTTTTTATTATCCCATTCAGAGTAAAAATCGTCAATAAGCATTATGTTGTTCCTATCTTTCAACATTTTAACAGTGGCTATAAAGATGACAAAGAGCATGCTCTTAAGCTCTCCGAGAGAAAGATCTCTTTTATCCCTTCTATAAAAGTTTATGTCATCTCTCCTATCTCTTATTATTCTAATCCATATATCTTCTAATCCGACAAACTTCCTTAACTCTTCATACTCTTTTTTTAGATCATCTATAAGTCTCCGTCTGAATATATCAACCTCCCTTTTATATCTCTGCACCATCTCAAAGAGTATGGCTTTCTCTTTTAACTGGTTATTTTCTACAGCCTTTCTAAAATTTGCTTTTCCTTTTATCCACATGTTATAAACATGTAAAAAGTTTTTGCCATAAACATTATAACACAGTCTGTCAATAAACCTTCTTCTATAAAAGGAAAAATTTTTGAAGTAGAACAGCACGTCGCTGTTGATTAGATAAATGTTTAGCGGTAGCTTCTTTTTTTCTTTCTTACCATTTATGGTATATATCCTTTTATCTTTTTCAATCCTCAGGGAGAGACTGTAGTCTATACCATTTAACTCAATCTCCGCCGCTACATCAGCCCTGTCTTTGTTATAATTTATTAAGTTTTCTGTTTTTCTAAAGCTTTTTCTACCAGCTATAAGATAAACTGCTTCAAGAAAGTTGGTTTTTCCCTGACCGTTGTTGCCGTAAAATATATTGAAATTTCTGTTAAATCTTACTTTTACATCTTCAAAGTTTCTAAAGTTTTTTAAATCTATCTCTTTAAGAAACATTTAAATCTTTACAGGCATAACAACAGCTTTATAGTTTTCGTCTCCTGATATTAGAACTGCCTTTGAAGAATCCTTAAGAGCTATTTCAATCTTTTCGGCCTCTATGTTTGATATGGCTTCTATTAAATACTGAGCATTAAATCCAATATCCATACTTTCGCCATCATAGATATGTTCAATCTCGTCCTCTCCCTCTCCGAGTTCTATATTTACTCCTTTTATAGTAATCTGTTCCTGTTTGAAGGAGAATAATACACCCTTCGTTGACTCCTCAGCAATAACCAGAAGTCTATGAAGACTTTCTATTATCTTATTTTTATCCACATAGGATTTGTAGGGGTTATTATAGGGAACTACCTCAACATAATTAGGAAATTTTACTTCCCTTAATCTTGTAACAAATATGGTATCCTCTGTTTCAAAACTTGCAAAGCTATCTTCTATGGATATGGTTATATTTTCGCTCTTTTCAGATGGAAAAATCTTTATTAATTCTCCCACTGCCTTTTTTGAAATAAGAATATTTTCCATTTCTTCAGGGAAATGAAATTCGTAGTAGCATAATCTGTAGGAGTCTGATGATACAAATCTTACTTTATTATCCACCTTATGTATATAGATACCGTTAAGGCTAAGTCTTGATTCATCTGGATAAATGGCATATTCAACTTTATTTAGTGCCTTCAGAAACTCGTTTCTATCGAGGATAGTTTTTTTATTACTTGAGGGAACTTTAATGGCAGGAAAGTCTTCAACTGGCTGTGAGAACAGTTTGAAAGATGATTTACCAGACTTTATTATAATGTTTTTTTCATCCTTTGAAATGTTTATATTATCTTCTGGCAGATTTTTTACTATTTCAAAGAATTTTTTAGAAGGAATACAGATAGAACCCTGTTCATCTATAACTCCTTCACATTTTGATATTATTGAGTTGTCAAGATTGGTTGCTTTTATTGTAATCTTTTCTTTTGCCTCAAAAAGTATATTATTGAGAATAGGCATGGTTGTTCTTTTTTCCGATATACCCTGAACTTTTTTTAAAGATTTCAACAGGTCTTCTTTTTTAACTGATACTTTCATAAATTATTTACTCCTTATATAGTAGTAATTAGTAGTGTATGTTAATATGTTGATAAATTAATTTAACTTACTGTTATCTTTATAAAATCTGGTGTTTATAAATTGTTTAATTTTTTAAAGTTACCCACATTAGTTTTTTTATGAAAATATAGGTTAATACTTTTTCAACAGGTTTTCAATATGTTCTACCTGTTTTCTAAAACCTTCATCCTCCTTTATGCATTTTTCTATTTTATTTATAGAGTGGATAACTGTTGAATGATCCTTTCCGCCAAACTTGTTTCCTATCTCACTGAGTGAGAGATCGGTATATTTTCTGGACAGATAGATGGCGATATGTCTGGCAGTGGATATTTTTTTTAACTTTTTTTGAGATTTAAGCTCGCTTATTTTTATCTGAAAACAATCACAGGTTGCCTTTTGAATGCTTTCAACTGTGATGAGAGATTTTTCCTGCGGTAAATGATCTGCCAGAATCTCCTTTGCCTTTGCAAGAGATATATTATTTTTAGTAAGAGATGAGTAGGCAAGTAGCTTTGTGAGAGCTCCTTCCATCTCTCTTATGTTTGAACAGATATTAGAAGCAATGAAATTTATAATATCATCAGGAAGATGTTCATTATGATAGTTGAGTTTACTTTTAAGAATTGCTACCCGTGTCTCATATTCTGGAGGTTGTATGTCAACAGCCAGCCCCCACTCAAAACGATTTTTTAGGCGATCGTCAATATTCTGAATAAGCTTCGGATATTTATCGCTGGTTATTACTATCTGCTTTTTCTGTTCGTAGAGGCTATTAAAGATAGAAAAAAACTCTTCCTGTGTGGTTTCTTTACCTGCAATAAACTGTATATCATCTATTAAAAGTAGATCTACAGTTCTAAATCTTTCTCTAAACTCATGCATCCTTTGAAATCTTATAGACGATATGAGATCATTAATAAACATCTGAGAGGGATAGTAAAGGATATTTTTATCCTGAGATCTCTGATATACGGCATGACCGATAGCCATAGTAAGATGGGTCTTACCTAAACCAACATTACTATATATAAGTAGAGGATTGTACTGATTTCCAAGATTGTTAGCAGCTGCTCTTGATGCCATATAGGCAAACTCGTTGGATGGTCCTGTGATAAAGGTTTCAAAGGTATATTTTGGAATAAGAGCGCTATGAAGAAGCTGCGGTGATTTTTCTTCTGGCTCTTTTCCTACACAGAGTGTAACCTTTACAGGTCGTTCAAGTATGCTGGAGAAAATATTTTCAATGGTAGATAGGTAATTTTCCACCACCCAGTCTTTAAAAAAGTCGTTAGGTGCGGACAGAGTTATAATGCTGTCTTTTAAGTATATTAGTTTTAGTGGTTCAATCCATATCTCTGAGGTTGAAGGATCAAAAAAAGGTTTGGAATGGGTTAAAAAATCTGCCCAGAGTTTTTTCATAGATATGATAATTTAACAGAATAATTTTAAGATTTCAAGAAATCTAATTTATATTTTATAATTGATTAACTACTTGATTTTAAATAAAAATACTTTTACTGCTTGACCTCTATTAAAAAATAGAAAATAATAATATGCTTATCTTTTTATATTTAAAAGGAGGTCTAAAATGAAAAGAACATATCAGCCATCAAATACAAAAAGAAAGAGAACTCATGGCTATTTGAAGAGATCAAGCACCAAAGGTGGTCTTGAGGTGCTTAAAAGTAGAAGAAAGAAAGGAAGATGGAATCTGGTACCACAGGTATCGGGCAAATAGTGAAAAAAAAAGAGACAATTCAGAAACTGATCAGGGAAGGTAGCTCTTTCACAGCAGATAATATTAAAATATTCTGCAAGCCTTCTGATAGATCCGATGGGCAGATTTTTTTTTCTCTGTCAAAGAAGTTATTTACAGCAGTGAGGAGAAATTATATAAAAAGAGTGGTAAGAGAGCTTGTCAGAAAGTATGATCTGAAGTCTGATCTGTTTATACAGGTAAATAACAGGCAAATGGATTTTAAAAGGCTGGAAAGTTTTTTTAAAGATCTTAGAGATCGGTTAAATGAAGAGAATATTAATAACTCTAATTAGATTCTATAAACTATTTATAAGCCCCTTTCTTGGAAATAATTGCAGGTTCTATCCTTCCTGCTCAGATTATGCCGTTCAGGCGCTGGAGAGAAAGGGTTTTATCAAGGCATTTTGTCTGATTATTATGAGGATATTAAAATGTAATCCGTTTTTTGAAGGGGGATATGACCCCTTAAAATAGTAGGGAGTTGTTATGGAAAAAAGAACAATATTATTCATAATTATTAGTGTTGGCTTTATTTTTTTCTGGGATTATTTTGTAATCAGAAAACATACCGAGCAGGCAGCTTTTAAAAATGCAACAGGCATATCTGCACAGGCTGTTAAAAAAGAAACTACTCATCAGCCCCAGCAAACTCTATCCGTTCAACATCTGCCTATCCAGCAGACATTAAAGTCCTTTGATTCAAAAAAATTTCAGTTTGTTATTTCTCAGGAGAACGGCTTTCTCAAAAAGCTTCTGCTTAAAAACTACTATAAAAATAACCTGAAGAAGGAGTATGTGGATCTATTTTACAATGGACTTTATGATGTTTATGATTCCATATATTTGAATGATAAAGGATCCCGTATTGTTTATAACAAAATGAATGTGACGGAAAATGACAGGGAGTATGTTTTTGATTTTGTAGCAAACATGGATTTTCTTGATATTAATAAAAGACTAATTATTGAAAAGGATAATTTTAAGGGGAAGGTTTCTTTTAACATAGTTCCAAAGGAGATAATAAGCCAGAAAATATCCATTGCCACAGCGGTTGTTCAAAGCTCCAGCACCTTTGATTCTTACGAAGAGGGGCATCCGCTTCCGCTTTTTTTACATGAAAAAAAGAATCTGGAACACCCTTCAGAAAAACAGTTAAAAAAAGGTTATAGAGTTCAAAATGTTAAACTGGGAGGTCTGTCTGAAAAATATTTTGCCCTGCTTTTTATTGATCCGAAAGAGCAGATGTATGCTGATGCAACATATCTTAATGGCAGAATAGAAACAATTTTAACCTTTTTTGAATCCCCATCCATAGCAAGTCCTGTAAATATCGAATCCGATCTCTTTTTTGGACCCAAAGATCCAAAAATACTTAAAGGACTTAATAATGATCTGGAAAAGATTGTGGATTATGGATTCTTTCATTTTATATCCAAGCCTCTTCTTATGATTCTTAACTTCTTTTACAGTTTTACAAAAAATTATGGAGTTAGCATCATTCTGCTAACCATATTGATAAAGCTGGTTTTTTATCCGCTGAGCCAGAAAAGCTATAGATCTATGAAAGAATTACAGAAGCTCCAGCCCAAACTGGAAGAGATTAGAAAAAAATATGCTGACAACAAAGAGGCGCTTAACAGAGAGATGATGTTGCTCTATAAAAGGCATGGAGTAAATCCCATGAGCGGCTGTCTACCCATGCTTGTTCAGATACCCTTTTTCATTGCTCTATATCAGGCTTTAATGAATTCTATCGAGCTCAGGCAGGCACCTTTCATGCTCTGGATACAGGATCTTTCAGCTAAAGATCCCTATTATGTAACCCCCATCCTTATGGGCGCAACCATGTTGCTTCAGCAGATGCTTACCCCCTCTTCTGGAGACCCTATGCAGAAGCGGATGATGTATATACTTCCAGTGGTATTTACCTTTATGTTTATTAACTTCCCATCAGGACTGGTGGTATACTGGCTGGTGAATAATGTGTTTTCCATTGTCCAACAGCTTGTAACAATGAAAAAGAAAGATGTATGATATATATGATACTATTACAGCTATCTCAACAGCCATAGGCAATGCGGGCATCTCTGTTATCAGAATATCAGGAAAAGATGCCACAGCTATTGCAAGCAAGGTTTTTTTTAGGGCAAACAATCAGCCGCTTCTTTTTGAACCCTATCATTTTTATTACGGTTTTGTAAAAGATCTATCAACTGGTAATATTATTGATGAGGCGCTTCTTTTATATATGAAGGCTCCAAAAAGTTATACTGGTGAAGATGTGATAGAGATTCAGTGTCACGGCGGCATAATCTCAACCACATCAATTTTAGAGAGCCTCATTAAAGCAGGAGCTCGTCTTGCAAAGGAAGGCGAGTTTACTTATAGGGCTTTTTTAAACGGAAAAAAAGACCTAACACAGGCAGAAGCAATAGAAACACTTATACATTCAAAAACAAAGCTTCAGCATCAGAATGCCCTTAAACAGCTTTCAGGATATTATAAAAAGGAGCTTCATCAGTTTTTTGAATATATTGAACATACAAGAAATAGACTTGAGGCGGAGATTAACTTTCCTGAAGATATGGAAGAGATGTTTTCTTATAATGAAAACATTATTAATAAACTGCACCATAAGCTTGTTGAACTCGCAGAAAGTTATAATGAAAAGAGATATCTTTCAAAGGGCATATTAAGTCTTATTTTAGGTAAGCCTAATGTTGGAAAGTCAAGCTTTTTAAATGAGATATTAAGCTATGAAAGAGCCATAGTGAGCGAGATTCCAGGCACCACAAGAGATTTTATAGAGGAGACCATACTGTTTGAGGGGATTCCGCTAAAGATAATTGATACAGCAGGGATAAGAAGCTCGGAAGATGAGATAGAAAAGATAGGAATAGAAAGGGCGCTCTCTTTTGTGAAAGATGCTAAAATAATTTTCGCCATCTTTGATATCTCAGAGCCATTAAACGAAAACGATAGTAAGATAATAGAGATTTTAAAAAATAAAAAAGATGCGGTAATATTTGCACTGGCAAACAAAGCAGATAAAAATATAAGCTGGGATCTAAAAGAGCTACCCTTTGAAAACCGCTTGACCATATCCCTCAAACAAGGGCAGGGTGTTAATGACTTAAGAAAAATATTCAGGCAGAAGATTCTTGACATATATAAAATTGAATCAGAAGATAGCTTTTTTGTAGCAAGCGAAAGACATTATAACATAATTAAAGAGATGATAAAAATCACAGAACATATAAAAATGGAGTATGAAGACAGCTTTAAACTTTTACTTTCCCTTTCATCGCTTCTATCTCTTTATAATAATCTTATTGGAAGAGAGTTTGACCCGAGGAACATAGAGGATATATTCAAAAAATTTTGCATCGGTAAGTAATGTTTCACATGAAACAATTAGACCAAAGAATATTGAAAATATTTGAAAAATACACTGAAATTCTTCTTAAATGGAATGAAAAAATCAATCTAACCTCCTATGAGAAAGAGGAGCTTTTTCAGGAAGCACTTTTTGACTGTATTGCCATATCGGTTCTTTTAAATCATCTGAAAATAAATAGTTTTGCTGATATGGGAAGCGGAAACGGGATTCCGGGGCTTATTGTTAAAATGATAAACAACCAGATGGATGCCCATCTTATAGACTCTTCTCAAAAAAAAGTTGCTTTTTTGGAATATGTAAGTAGAATTTTAGATATAAATGTTTCGGTTTACCATACAAGATTGCCGGATAAAAAATTTAATCACAGATTCGGCTGTGTGATAAGCAAGGCATCCATGCAGGAGAACAAACTATTGAAAATATCAAAAGAGATACTAATCCCGAAAGGTTGGCTCATATATTTTGCAGGAGAATCTGATCTGATGGAAGATAAGGAGATGGCATTAAAAGGAGTTATCTGCTATAAAAGACCTGATAACTCAACAAGCAGACTGATTATAAGGAAAAAGACATGTTGGTGATTACGGTTGCAAATCAGAAAGGTGGCGTGGGTAAAACCACAACAGCAATAAGTCTTGCTACAGGACTTGCTATGAGGGGTAAAAAGACGCTCCTTGTAGATATGGATCCGCAGGCAAATGCGACAAGTGGTATAGGAATAAATATTAGAGAGCTTGAAAAGTCTATTTATCATGTGCTTGTGGGTATGACAGAGGTGCAGAATGTGGTTATGGAGACCCAGATAGATAATCTATTTATACTTCCTGCCACACAGGATCTGGTGGGGGCTGAGATAGAGCTTGTCTCCATAGCCAGAAGGGAAAAAAGGCTTCAGTCAGTTTTAAACGCTGCTGGAGATTTTGACTATGCCATAATAGACTGCCCACCATCGCTGGGTCTACTTACCTTAAACGCAATGGTTGCCTGCAGATATATTATCGTGCCGCTTCAGTGTGAATACTATGCGCTGGAAGGGTTAACCCATCTTATTAAAACAATAAAGCTGGTTAAAAGAGAGCTCAACCCCAGCATTGAAATTATGGGCATACTTTTAACCATGTTTGATGTGAGAAACAACCTCTCCAGAGTAGTTTATGATGATGTAATTCAGCATTTTGGAAACAAGGTATTCAAGACAGTCATACCAAGAAACGTTAGACTATCTGAGGCTCCGAGTCATGGTATCCCAATATATATGTTCGACAGTCAGTCTAAGGGAGCAGGTAGTTACAACAGTTTTGTTGACGAGTTTTTGACCAGGAGTAGTAAAAATGAATAAGAGAAGCACTATTGGCAGAGGGCTTGCCGCACTGATGGGAGATGAGATAACCAAAACTTCAGAAATACTTGAGATTGATATTGAATCGGTATCACCAAACCCCCATCAGCCCAGAAAGAGCTTTGACGAGGAAAAACTGAATGATCTGGTAAATTCGATAAAAAATCAGGGTATTATTCAGCCCATACTGGTTACCAGAAACAGTCATAACGGTTATACCATTGTAGTGGGAGAGAGAAGGTGGCGGGCGGCAAAGCTGGCGGGACTGGTCAAGATCCCCGCTATTGTAAAAGATCTTAGTAAGAAGGAGATAATAGAAGCTGCTTTAATAGAAAATATTCAGAGAGAAGACCTTAACCCAATTGATATTGCAGAGGCTTATAAAAATCTCATTGATGAGTTTAAATACACACAGGAAGAGCTTTCGTCCATAGTGAGCAAAAGCAGAAGCGCTGTGGCAAACACATTGAGACTGCTTAAACTACCCGATTATGCCAAAGAAGCCCTAAGAAAGGGGGTTATATCTGAGGGACATGGCAGAGCCCTTCTTGCAGTTGAAGACGAAAAAAAGAGAAAAGAGCTATTTAAGAGGCTTACTGAAAATAGGATAACCGTTAGAGAGGCTGAAAAGAAGGCAAAGAGAAAGTCAAAAGATGAGAATATTATGGCGCTTGAAGAAAGGCTTTCAAAAAGCCTTAAAACAAAAGTAAAGATTGAGGGAAAGGGGAAAAAAGGAAAAATTGTAATTGAATACTATTCCCTGTCCCAACTTGAAGAACTGCTTGGCATACTTGAGACTTAGCATTAAAGGAGATTTGATATGCAGACCACAAAGTATGAGTGTAAAAAATGCGAGCTTGTATTTGAAAGAGTAAAAATAGAAGAGGGAGAAGAGGTCAAATGTCCCATCTGTGGAGGTAAAGATCTTCAGATTAAAGAAGAAGGTGAGAAACAGCCTGCCAGCTGTAGCACCAGCTCAAAATATACCTGCCTCTAAAAACAAATATACCGGCGGTATATTTAATAAGTAATAGTAAAATCCTTATAATCAGGATTTAAGGGCAGCTCTGAAATAGATAGATTGGTAACCTTTGCAAGCGGAGGTCCTTGCCAGAGCCAGCGGACTAATTTTTCAATATCCTCAGGCTTCCCCTGAGCGTCTACCTCCACATTTCCATCCCTCAAATTCTTTACATAGCCACAAATATTTAGTGATTTAGCCTCATTAAGGGTGCTCTGTCTGAAAAATACACCCTGAACCTTTCCTTCAACAATAATCTTAACTCTTCTCATCTTCTACGCTTATCCTTTTTTGATTCTTTCTCCTTAATTATCCTGGCTTCCTCTGAAAAAGGGAAGCGGGATAAAAGCTCATCTCTCGCACTTGTGGCTTCCCGTGACATTCCAAGGATATCAAAGCATAGATAGGTCTTTAACAATGACGCTGGCACCTTGCGGGAGTTAGGAAAATCAACCACCACTCTGTAGAAATAAGTAAGTGCTTCATTATATTTCTTTTCAGAGTAGTAGGACTCACCAATCCAGTAAAGGGCATTTGATACAAGCGGATCATTAGGATAGATATTTACAAACTTTTCAAAGGCTTTAATTGCCTCACCAAACTGCTTTTTGTTATAAAGATCCAGCGCCTCATTGTAATCTTTTTCGGCTATCCTGGGATCTTTTGGGCTTGGTTGAACTACCGAAGGTTTCTGCATATCCTTTACGATCACAAGAAGAGAAGAAAAATTTGAAAAAAGTAAGAGCTGATCCTGTCTGACAAGCTTTATATCATTTTTAATGCCCGTAAGCTCTTTGTTGAGGTTTAAAGACAGGGAGGTCTGATTAGACGAAAGAGTAGTCACGTTCTTATTCAGAGATTTAATTTCTGCAGACTGATTATCAAGCTCTCCTTTTAATCTGCCTATTTTTAATTCCAGCTCATCAATCCTCGAATTAGTGTCGGCAAAGCTTTTTCTCAAACGATTGTGGAGGTCGTTGAGTCGTTCAGTTGTAGTTTTTATCTCACCAGTCTCAGAAAAGATCTCAGATTTTGAATTTTTTATTTCAGATTCAAGAGCAGCAACTGATCGCTGAAGGTTATACAGCTCATTTGTTGTGGCTATACAGGAACAAAAGACAAAAGGTATAAAAAAAATAAGCTTTTTCATTGAGCTCTTTTAAACTGAGCTCTCCTATTTTTTGCCCAAGCCTCTTCACTGCTTGTGGGGTCAAGTGGTTTATCTTCTCCATAACTGATTATGCTTAATCTTGACTCTTCTATCCCCAGATCTTCTAAATATTTTTTAGTAGCCTCTGCCCTTTTCATTCCGAGTGCAAGGTTATACTCTTTAGTACCTCTTTCATCGCAATGACCTTCCACAATGATTTTTAAGGACCTGTACTCTTTAAGATATGCTGCAATCTCTTCAAGTATCTTTTTTGCATCATTATTTATCTCATAGCTGTCAAAATCAAAGTGGATCATCTTTTTCAAAACGCTTTTCTCAGAGAACTCATCAGATGCTGTGGTCTGAGCTTTAACTATCATATCGGGAGTAATATCCTGAGGTGTGAGAGTTTTTAGCCCATCGAGCTGTTCCAGCTTTGCCTCTTCCTGTTTTGCTGTGGCATTTGGGGATTTAGTTTCGGTAGTCGTTGATGCTGGCTGGTCTATCTGAGATGGCAAAGGCGCAGAGATCTTTTGCTTTGCACAGGAAAACACAAATACTGAAACAAACAAAATTAAAAAGGCTTTTTTCATCCGCTAAACCCCCTAATTGGCATTTAAATATGAAAAATTTGCTTTTATATCAAATAATTTTATATATTTTTGAGTTGGTATGTCAACTAAATAAAGGACTGACTCCTTGTCAGAGGCTTTGGATGCCAGCATAAATCTTTCATTTTTTAGCCATACGATATCATCAATGCTTATATTTCCGTAAGAAAGCTGAACCTGGTCTGTATTATCATAAGAAGTGATAAAAATCTGGTTTTTGCCGCCAATCTGAGCAAGATATGCCAGATAGCCAGCTTCTCTTGGAAAGGAAGGCGAAGTAGCATAAGCATGAGTTCTTGTAACTCTTCTTATAGAGCGGTTATCAAGATTGAGCAAAAAAACTGAGGGAGAACCAAACTCATCGGATACAAAACCTATTATGCCATTTTGAAAAGCTGGAACTGGGCTTGCAATTCTTGCTGAGCTTCTGTATATAATCTGCTCCTTGTTATTTGCAAGGGCAAATTTATAAATTTTAGACTGCTTGCCGTCATAGGATGTAAAGTAGATGAAATTATCATCTGAAGAGAAGCCTCCAGCCAGAAGAAGCTCTTTTGAGGCATATATCTTTTTTTCTGTATAGTCCGATAGGTTTATTAGGTTTAGAGATGTGCCGCCGTTCTGCTCGTAAAGAGTGTAAACAATATATTTTCGGTTATTTGATAGCTTGGGGCAGATGGAATCTCTTCCATTGGATGTGATCTTTTTAATCCCCCTTCCATAAAAGTCGGAGATAAAAATCTCTCTTTTACCATACCAGTTCATTGAAAACACAATCTTTGTTGAAAATATGCCTTTTGTCTGAGTAATCTTCTCATAGATACTGTCAAGAAGCAGATAAAGAGAAGAAAGATTTGAAGCCATTTTGAAGATGGTAAACTCATTTGTTTTATAGTTAGTAAGTGTTATTTTAAGCCCCCCATCATCATCCTCAGCCTTCAGGTCAAAATCAACTGAGCGAGGTTCTTCTAAAATCTGAAAATTAGGAAGAGACTTAAATGTCTGAGGGATTAGCTCATAAAGCTTTACCTTCCCATTATAGGGATGAATATAAAGCTTAAAAGGCCTTATGGTTGGGTCAGTAATTGTAATCTTAATTGCCCAGGAATAGCTGGTAAGAACAACAAAAAAAAGCAGAGAACAGAAGATTTTCTTCATAAAAACCCCTTTAGTTTATAATTTAAATTCAATAAATATTTTACCACCCTTGTTAAGATAATCAAAAAACTCATTATTGTAGGGAAAGTTTGATAATGTTCTGGTCAGCGCCTCCTGGAAATAAAAATCAAAAACCTTACTCCTCGAAGAACGAGTAATCTGATATGCTATATTGCCATTTGCGTCTATATAAAACTCCACTTCTGCAGACATCCCCTGCAACTGGTTATAATAATCTTCTGGTATCTGCCAATGAGTTTTAACTATCCAAATCAGCCCATTTATAAATCTTGACAACCCGGGAGAAATATCATTTTGTTTTGAAGAGGCTGATGTTGTTGATTTAGGTGGAGAGATAACCCTGTGCTCCAGAATTTTCTTCTCTTCCTTTATAAATTTTTTTTTGACAGTATCTCTCCAGGCTAAATTATCGGATCTTTTAAACAGATCGGGCTTTTCTGGAAGCAAAGCATTTTTAATATCACTTTGACCGCTCTCGGAGTTCTTAAATGACTCCTTAATATTGGGCTCAACCTGTGGCTGATTCATGGGCTTGTAATCGGCAAAATGAATAACCGTCTCTCTAATATTTACTGCTACCTCACTCCCTGTATTTTTATAGGATAAAGAAAGTATTATAAAAGCGATGAGATGGAAAAAAAAAGCCAGCAGAAAAGAGTTCCTGAATCTTTTCTGCTTTCTTTTTTTAAGTATGGTTTCAACAAACTCAAACTGTTTGGATATAAATATCGACGTGTCCACTAAATAAATTATGTCATAATTAAAGCTCTTTTTCAGCAAATTTTGAAAGCTTCTTTAGTTTTTTCATCAGCCCATCAAATTCAGAAAGAGTGAGAGACTGAGGTCCATCACATAGTGCCTTCTCTGGTTCAGGGTGCACTTCCACCATCAGCCCGTCAGCTCCGCAGGCAAAGGATGCAAGACTCAAAGGTTGCACGTACTTTCTTGATCCAGTAGCATGTGAAGGGTCAACTATGATAGGCAGATGAGATCTTTCCTTAATCACAGGTATTGCTGATATATCCAGCGTGTTTCTTGTGGCTGTTTCAAAAGTGCGAATGCCTCTTTCGCAAAGAATCACATTTTTGCATCCCTCAGAAAGAACATATTCAGCAGACATAAGAAACTCTTCTATAGTTGTTGACATACCTCTTTTTAACAAAACAGGCTTGCCAAACCTACCCGCTCTTTTCAGCAGAGCAAAGTTCTGAACATTTCTTGCACCAATTTGCAGACAGTCGGCGTACTCACCCACCAGCTCCACATCTTCAGGATTTATAACCTCTGTAACGAAAGGTAATCCAGATTCCTTTTTTGCAAGGGCAAGAAGCTTTAACCCCTCTTTTTCAAGTCCCTGGAATGAGTAGGGAGAAGTTCGTGGCTTAAATGCCCCGCCACGCAGCATTTTTGCCCCAGATTTTTTTACTTTTATAGCTGTTTCTACAATCTGCTTTTCAGACTCAACAGAGCAGGGACCAGCAATAACTCCAAAATATTTTTGTCCAAACAAAACATTGCCAACAGAAACTATCGTATCCTCCTTTTTAAAGTCTCTGCTTGCAAGTTTATAGGGCTTTAAAATGGGAACCACACTCTCAACGCACGAGAGAGCCTGCAATGCCTGAAGTTTGTATTTACCTCTCTCATCTCCAACAGCGCCTATAACTGTTCTTTCTACACCTAAAATCGGGTGAGCTTTAAATCCTAAATCCTCAACAGTTTTAATCACCTGTTCCAGATCTTTTTTTGAATAACCCTGTTTCATTACGATAATCATAAAAATCTCCTTTTAGATTAAAATAAAAAAGCCACAGGGGATTTACCGCCTGTGGCTTTTCGTTACTACTAATTTATTAAAAAGCTACACGACGACCCCCTGAGATAACATAAGCACTCTGGTAAATCGACTAAATCGAACTGACAAGAAGAAGAACTTTAGAGATCTTAAAATCATAATCTAAGTTTATTTTACATTTCGGAACAAGTCAAGGGGGAAATGTGGTTATGTGGTTACTTGTCATGTAAAAATAATATTTGACAGGAAGCCATAATTGATGATAAAGAAAAATGGTAGAAACCAGCGCTTTGAAAACAAAATGGTTTTTAACCATGTTGTCGATCTTCGCAAACTGGTATATAATTAACTAAAAGTAAAGGGAAAAAAGTAGTAGCTGTCGAAAATGGCTTCAGCTGGGGAAGCTTCTGGCAAAATCTTTTTTTAACCTTCTCCTCTCGCCTCTTACAACTTACCTCTTATCTATCAAGACTCTTTATTCATAATGCTTAAAAGCTAAATAGCTTAAGTATGGGGCTATGACTTTTTAGATTAAGATTTCAGGTTTTCTGAAAGTAGCTGTATAATAGAAGAGTGTAAAGCAGGTAAGGAGGGTATAACCAGGATGAAAAAGAAGCTACCAATAGGCATAAGCACATTAA
>JBEQAF010000044.1:0-16753 GCA_041640455.1 bacterium | reverse complement strand
GCAGGAGGTGCTGGCAAGGGGCGGCAAGGTCATTTCGCTTGTTTCAAAAGGAGATGAGCTATCAGCGAGATATACCGATTATCTTATTTACATCCCCCATATAAACCCCTATCTGGATACATTGCTGTCCATAATTCCGTCTCAGCTATTTGCTTACTACTGTGCGGTTCTTAAGGGGACCGATGTGGATCAGCCAAGAAATCTGGCAAAAAGTGTAACAGTGGAGTAGAGGAGATGAGCTAACCATCTCATCTGATTGACTTTTTAGTTAGAAAGGTATAATCTTTTATCTCTAAGAAAAATTAAGGACGGAGTTTATTATGACAAGCTTACCCATTTTGCTGGCAGGCACATCCAACAGAGATCTTGCCGAAAAGATTGCGAGCCATCTTGGTCTTTCCATCTGTGCTTCCAAGATTAAAAGATTTTCTGATGGTGAGACTATGGTGGAGATAGATGAAAATGTGAGAGGAAGAGATGTGTTTGTAATCCAGTCAACCTGTCCACCTGTTAACGATCATCTTATGGAGCTTCTGATACTTATGGATGCTTTAAAAAGGGCATCAGCAAAGACCATAGCCGCTGTAATTCCCTACTACGGATATGCCAGGCAGGACAGAAAGGTTGCTCCTCGAGCGCCGATAACAGCCAAGCTTGTTGCTAATCTAATAACTGTAGCAGGTGCAAGCAGGGTACTTACCATTGATCTGCACGCAGGGCAGATACAGGGCTTTTTTGATATTCCGGTGGATAATCTCTATGCCACCCCCATTTTTATTGAGTATTTAAAGGATTTTCAGGATAGGGATGTGGTCATGGTATCGCCCGATGCAGGTGGGGTGGAAAGAGCAAGGGCTTATGCAAAAAGATTAAATGCAGGGCTGGCGATAATTGATAAGAGAAGAGAAAAACCCAATCAGTCTGAGGTTATGAATATTTTAGGAAATGTGGAAGACAAAACAACTATAATCGTAGATGACATGATAGATACCGCAGGAAGCCTTACTAATTCTGCAGCGGCTCTGAAAAAAAATGGAGCCCGCAGAATACTTGCGGTAGCAACTCATCCAGTATTTTCTGGTCCGGCTATAGATAGAATAGAGAGCTCTGAGCTGGATGAGGTTATTGTAACAGATACAATCCCGCTATCGGACAGAGCAAAAAGCTGTAGCAAGATTAAGGTAGTTTCAGTTTCAAGGCTGATAGGAGAGGCAATAAAAAGGATTATGGCAGGCGATTCTCTAAGCGCATTGTTTATATAATTAAATAAATCAAGGGAGGTTTTATGGAGAAACAGGCTATTTCTTTGTATCTGAGAAAAGAGGCGGGAAAATCGGCTGTAAAAAAGGTCAGAAAAGAGGGTTTTATTCCCGCAGTAATGTACGGACACAATAGCCCCAATCTTCTTGTTAAGATTAATAGCAAAGAGACAATCAGCCTGTTGAAAAACAGAGGCAAAGCAGTTTACTATCAGGTTTCAGAGGGTGATGGTGAGCTCATAAACAAAAAACTGCTTATTAAGGATATGTTTATAAACCCTCTCACTGATCAGATTATGCATATAGATTTTTATGAGATTGCAGAAAAGGAAGCTGTAAAGATGACTATCCCAATAAAAATCAAGGGGAAACCTGAAGGTGTTACAAAAGGTGGGATTCTTGAATGGGAAAGAAGGGAGATAGAGGTTAAAGTGAAAACATCTCCTGATATGGTACCTGATTTTATAGAGCTTGATGTATCTGGTCTTAACATAGGCGACTCTATCCATCTTGAGGATATTAAGCTACCTGATGGAGTATCTGTCATAGGTGATCCAAAAAATCCTGTGGTTACTGTATTGGCGCCCAAAGAGGAAGTGGAGCTTACGGAAGAAGAGAAGAGAGCAAAATTAGAGGCAAGTCTTGCTGAACCTGCCAGAGATTAATGAGTTATCTGATTGTAGGACTTGGAAATCCAGGTAAAAGATACGAGAACACCCGTCACAATCTGGGGTTTAAAGTTGCCGACAGGCTGGCGGAAAAGCTCAATATTAAATTTACTGAAAAAGATAGTTATCTTATTGCCAGCGGGGAGCTGGAGGGCTCTCCGCTTTTTCTGATAAAGCCTCTTACCTTTATGAACAGAAGCGGCACAGCAGTTAGAAGCTTTCTTAGATATAAAAACATTGAAGGTAGAAACATCTTTATTGTTCATGACGACCTTGATCTGCCCTTGGGTGCAATAAGACTTAGATGGAACGGCAGTAGCGGAGGTCATAACGGTATAAAATCTATTATCTCCGAGCTTGGAACGGCTGAGTTTTACAGACTGAAGATTGGTATTGACAAACCACCTATTAAAGAGATGGTGGAGCATTATGTATTGCAGCCCTTCTCAAAAGCCGAGATGGAGATTACTGACGAGACAGTTGATAGAGCAGCAGAATGTTTAATCTCTGCCATAAGCCAGGGAGCGGATAAAGCAATGAATAAATACAATAGGACTTAGTATGGGATTTTCATTAGGTGTGGTAGGTCTACCCAACGTAGGTAAGACTACAATTTTTAATGCCATAACAAGCATCTGCGCTGAAGCTTCAAACTACCCCTTCTGCACCATAGAGCCCAACAGGGGGGTTGTGCCGGTGAAAGATGAAAGGCTTGACAGGATAAAGGAGATTATAAAGGTTGAATCCTATCTACCCACCACCATAACTTTTATAGATATTGCAGGGCTTGTTAAAGGTGCAAACAAGGGAGAGGGGCTGGGAAATAAATTCCTTTCCCATATCAGAGAAGTGGACGGGATTGCTCATGTGGTTAGATGCTTTGACAGTCCAGATATTGTACACGTGGAGGGCTCTGTTGACCCGATCAGAGATATTGAGATAATCAAAACCGAGCTTGCCCTCGCTGATCTGGAGATAATTGAAAGAAGGGTAGAAAAGCTGGTAAAGACACATACGCCAGAAGCAAAAAAACAGCTTGAACTATTAAAAGAGATAGAAACCGTTGTGGAAGGTAGAAAAAACAGGGAGTTTATAAAGGGGCTTAATGAGGAGGAAAAAAGATTTGTAAGAGAACTAAACCTTATAATGCTAAAGCCCACTTTTTATATTGCCAATGTGGATGAAAAAGAGCTTGAACAGATGAGATATCTGCCTCCATTAAAGGAATATGCCAAAAAGGATGGTTCAGGGGTATGTGTGATCTGTGGTAAACTGGAGGAAGAGATTAATGCCCTCTCAGAAGAAGAGCGTATGGAGATGCTTAAATCCTATAATATTGAAGAAGATGCCATTCACAAAATAATCAGGGCTGGCTACGACCTTTTAAATCTTATAACATTTTTTACCACAGCAAGAAGAGAACTTAAAGCATGGACTATTGAGAGGGGAACCAGAGCTATCAAGGCAGCGGGTAAGATCCATACCGATATGGAGAAAGGGTTTATTAGAGCCGAAGTAATTCATTTTGATGATCTGATCATGGCAGGTTCAGAAGTTAAGGCAAGGGAGCTTGGTCTTTATCATCTTGAAGGTAAAGATTATGAGATTAAAGATGGTGATATTGTTTATTTTCGATTTAATGTATAACTGCTAAGCCGCCAGCATGGTTTTAAGAGTTATAATCACCGATTCAGCCAGAGCAGATAGATTATATCCCCCTTCAAGACTAAATATGTGGGGGATCCCTTTTTTGCAGGATAGAATACCTCTTACAATTATCTCAATCCCCTTACCGGTCACTCTTAAAGAAGATAATGGATCCATATCTCTTATGTCATAGCCGGCTGAAACAAAGATTATATCCGGGTCGAAGTTTTTTACCAGCTCCGGCAAGGTTCTCGTATAAATCTCAAGAAACTCACTGTCTCCTGCATAAGCAGCAAGCGGAACGTTGTAAGTAAATCCCTCTCCTTTACCTTTACCCTTTTCTGTGTATCTGCCGGTGCCCGGATAATGGGGATACTGATGACTGCTGAAATAGAATACATCATCTCTGTCATAAAATATATGCTGGGTACCGTTACCATGATGCACATCAAAATCAACGATAAAAACCCTTTTGTACCCCTGAGATAAGGCATAATTTGCGCCAACCGCTACGTTGTTAAAAATGCAGAACCCCATAGCCATATCCTTTTCTGCATGATGTCCAGGAGGTCTTACGGCACAGAATGCACCATCAATATTTCTATCCTTGACATTATCAACGGCAGTTAATAGAGCTCCCACAGCGTATAGAGCCGCATCAAGAGAGCCCTTTGACATAAATGTGTCGCTATCAAGATAGCCAGCTCTGGACTGAAAAATCTGATCTATGTAATTTTCAGTATGGGTAGTTATCAGATCCTTCTTCTCTGCCTTACGTGGTTTTAAAGATATCAGTTTTTCTTTTAATGATTTTTCCTTATCCAGTGCATCCAGTATAGCTATGAGCCGTTTAGGAGATTCGGGATGGAAGGATGGTGTCTCGTGGGAAAGATAAATCTCATCATAGACAAAGCCAGTTTTCATAATAAATTAGTATACAAAAAAAGTTTTTATGTCAAATTTTTTTTTATAAGTTATACCAGATAGGTATAGACATATTAACCAGTTTTAGGTAAAAAAGCTGGTGAGTAGGTTTTTAAGAAAATGGTGGCAATTTTTCATACACAGCCTGTATTATAGTATTATCTGGAAATATTGCAAAAAAGAATGGTACTCATGCTGAAATGTTTAAAATATTACTTAAACCTTTTCAGACTGGCAATTATGTATATACCAACTGACTTTTTATAAGTTATAATTACAGCCATGAACATTTATGTAATAAGACATGGAGAGACTCAATGGAACAGGGAGGAGATATTTAGAGGTAGAAAAGATGTGCCTCTAAATAAAAATGGTCTTGAACAGGCAGAAAAAACAGCCATTTTTCTTGCAGGTAATGAGATTGAAGTTATATTTTCAAGCCCTTTAAAAAGAGCTGTTCAGACTGCTGAATCCATTTTGAAACATAAAAAGAATATGGAAATAATTACTTCCCATGATCTTATTGATATGAACTTTGGCATCTGGGAGGGGTTGACTCTTAAAGAAGTAGAAGAAAAATTTCCAGTCCAGTTTGGCGTCTGGAAAGATCACCCAGAGAACTGGAAGGTAAAAGATGCAGAAACCTTAAAAGATATCAGAAAGAGGGTAAGCAGATTTTTAAACAGCCTGAAAGGTTACAGAAATGTAGCTCTGGTCTCCCATCGGGTAATCTGCAAAATTATTATTATGAATGTTCTTGGATTACCACTTAGTCGGTTCTGGAAGATTAAGATTGACACGGCATCGGTCTCACTGATAAATAAACAGAATGATTACAGGTTGGAATATTTAAATCTGACAAGTCATCTTGAAAATTCTTTAAATAAGGATTTCTGACAGGAGGTTTTTGTGAAAAAAGGATTAGTTCATGTTTATACTGGGGAGGGAAAGGGGAAATCTACCGCATCATTCGGGCTGGTAGTAAGAGCACTGGGACATAAAAAAAAGGTAGCTATTTTTTCTTTTCTCAAAGACAGTAAAATTGAATATGGAGAGATGAAAAGCTTTAAAAAGGCATTTCCAGATCTCACCTATATAAGGTTTGAAAACAAATCGCCGCTTTTTGATAAAAATGTGACCATTGAGGAGCTTAAAAGATCTGTCAGGGAAAGCTTTGACCGTGCCGTTGAAAAAATCATACAGGAGGATTATGACCTTGTGGTTTTTGACGAGCTGAACATCTGTCTTAAATATGATCTCATTGACAAGGATCATGTGATTAATTTTCTGAGAAACAGGCCTCAAAAACTTGAGGTGGTAATTACAGGTAGAGATGCCATACCAGAGATAATAGAGATAGCAGATTATGTGACAGAGATGAGGATGATTAAGCATCCCTATGAAAAGGGGGTTCAGGCAAGAAAGGGGATTGAGTTTTAATGAAGGTGCTTTTTACAGGCGGTATCAGTTCGGGTAAGAGTGAAGAAGCTGAAAAGCTTGCACTATCTTTTTCTGAACCGAGGGTTTATCTTGCCACTTCTGATATAAAAGACAACGAGACTCTAAAAAGGATTGACAGACATAGAAAAAGAAGAGGCACCCTGTATGAAACAAAAGAAGAGCCGCTTTACCCCGAGCGGTTTTTTGATAAAAACTGTAATGTTATACTGATTGAATGTCTTACCCATTTTTATAATAATATTTTTTACTATATCCCTGAAAAGGCAGAACGGGAAAAAAGATTTCTGGAATTTTTAGAAGAAGTAAAGAAATTTGAAGGGAACCTGATTATGGTAACCAATGAGGTGGGGCTGGGAGGAGTCCCGGCAAACAGTCTGGCAAGAGAGTTTGCAGATTTTTCTGGCTGGGCAAATAGACTGATAGCCCAGATATCTGATGAAGTTTTTTTCGTTATTTCTGGATTAAAATTAAAGATAAAGTAGGAGAGATATGCTGGAGCAGGTTATAAAAAAAATTGTCCCAACCGACAAAAACCTTATCAGGGAGGCATACAAAAGGATTGACAATCTTACCAAGCCGCCAAAAAGTCTGGGAAGGCTCGAAGAGATTGCCGCCAAACTATTCGTAATAAACGCCGGTAGTATGCCAATCAGTTTGAAAAAATCTGTCGTTGTATTTGCAGGAGACCATGGCGTCACTGCACAGCGGGTAAGTGCCTATCCCAAAGAGGTAACCTATCAGATGGTTTTTAATTTTCTCAATGGAGGGGCAGCTATAAATGTTTTTTCAAGGCATGTCGGAGCCCATGTGTTTGTTTGTGATGCGGGTGTTGATTATAAATTTCCCCCTGACCTTCCTATAATCTCCAAAAAGGTAGGAATGGGTACCAGAGATTTTTCAAAGGAAAGAGCCATGAGCCTGGAGGAAGCAAAGAGGGCAGTTGAGGCAGGTATGGAAGTGGCTCGACAGGTGATAGAGATGGGGTATAATCTTATTGCCACCGGGGATATGGGGATAGGAAATACCACCGCAAGCAGCGCTATAATGAAAGCTATTATTGATGCGGATACGAAAGATCTTGTTGGTAGAGGAACAGGTCTGGATGACACTGGAGTTGCGAGAAAGATTGAGATAGTGGAGCAGGCTCTAAAACTGCATAAGCCTGATAAAAAAGATGCTCTTGACATATTAAGCAAGGTGGGCGGATTTGAGATTGGGGCAATCTGTGGATTCATTTTATACGGTGCTTCAAGGAAGATCCCTGTAGTGGTTGATGGCTTTATCTCATCGGCAGGATATTTACTTGCCTTTCTGTTGAATGAAAACGTAAAAGACTATGTATTTTTTGCCCATAACTCGCAGGAAAGAGGACATAGGGTATTTTTTGATTTTATTAAGGAAAAGCCCATCTTCGATCTGGATATGAGACTTGGCGAAGGGACAGGCTCCGCGCTTGCCTTTTTTATCATAGAAGCAGCTCAGAAGATGTATCTTGAGATGGCAACCTTTGAAGATGCCAGTGTGTCAAGGAATTAGGATTGAGATACCTGATACTTGCCCTTAGTTTTTTATCTCTTCTGCCTGTTCCAGCAAAACTGATAAGTAATGATGAAAATTTTTATAAGGTGGTAGGCTATTTTCCCCTTGCAGGGGCTCTTTTAGGTCTCATATCATTTTTCTTTTATAGCCTTATCAGCTTATTTATACCAGAAGATTTAGCTTTTCTCCTCTCCATCTTTTTCTACCATCTGCTGAACGGCGGATTGCATCTTGATGGCTATGTAGATTTTGTAGATGCGCTGTTTGGAGCAAAAAAGGATAGCAAAAGATTCAGAGAGATATTAAAAGATAGCCGTATCGGTACCATGGGTGCTTTTGCCCTTATTTTATATTTTTCTTTAATTTTCAAAGCAGCAGGTTATATCAGGGCAGACTTTTCCAAGTTTGTCTTTCTTGGCATGGCAGGAAGGCTTACCATTGTTAACTGCATTCATAAATCAGCTTCACTGTTTGAAGAAGGGCTGGGCAGATTTTTTATTGAAAGGACAACCCTAAAGGAGTTTTTAATTGCTAACATAAGCTTTTTTCTGCTATCAGCAATACTTGGATGGAACTATCTTGTGCTTGCTTTTATTGTCTGGGTATTTTCTTTTATTTACAGAAACTATATGCTAATAAGATACGGTGGGCTTTCTGGAGATCTCTTTGGCGCAGGCTGCATAATAACCGAAATGCTGGTATTAATATTTTATATCAGGGCAGTTTAAATGAATGGATTCAGAGATATTTATCTAATAAGACATGGAAGGCTTTTGAATAGTGAACAGGGCGTGCTTAACGGGCAGTCAGATGTGGAACTGACCGAAGAGGGGTTAAAGGAAACCATTCGCTGGATTGACTATCTGAAAGATAAAAACATCAGTCTTGTCTGCTCATCGGATTTAAAAAGGACAATGATACCAGCAAGCTTTTATGCAGAGAGTCTTAACTGCAAGCATATATTTTTAAAGGAATTTCGGGAGATAAATGCGGGCAGATGGGAAGGGCTGACCTACAACGAGATTATAGAAAGGGACGGTGAGTATCTGAAGAGGCGGATGAAAGATATTGTTAATACACCCTTCCCTGAAGGAGAGTCTCTTAAAGATATGAGAAAAAGGGTTATGAAAGCTTTCAGGTATATCTGTAGAAGTAAAGGGAACTTATTGTTTGTGGGTCATGCGGGGAGTATAAGGATTATTATCTATAGCATGATCGGGATTTCTCTTAAAAACTACTATAAAATAGAAGTAAGCTTTGGTAGCCTCTCATCAGTCAGAATATTTGACGATGGCAACTGTCTTTTGAGATTTTTAAACAAAGATTAGCTATATCTCTATATTCCAGATCAGTCTGGCATACTCCCTTATAGAACGGTCACTGGAAAATTTACCCATATTGGCTGTATTAAGAATAGATTTTTTTATCCAGCTTTCTCTGTCTAAAAATAGCTTTGCTACCTCATCCTGTGTTTTTACGTAATCTTCATAGTCTGCCAATACAAAGTATTTGTCACCTTCATCAATAAGCTGCTTTATTATGGGTTTAAAAAGCCCAGGGCTGGCAGGACAAAACTCATTGCCCGATATGGCATCAAGGGCAGATCTGAGCTCTTCGTTAGAACAGTAATATTCATAGGGGTTATACCCCTTCTTTCGTAGCTCTGAGATCTGTTCATGGGTTAGTCCGAATATGAAAATATTATCTCTCCCCACCTCCTCCATAATCTCAATATTTGCTCCGTCAAGGGTACCAATGGTTAGAGCCCCGTTTAGCGCAAGCTTCATGTTGCTCGTGCCTGAAGCCTCATATCCTGCAGTGGATATCTGCTCCGATAGATCTGCGGCGGGAATTACCTTTTCTGCCTGAGTTATGCAGTAATTGGGCAAAAATACTACCTTAAGTAGTTTGTTAACAGCTGGATCACTGTTAATACGCCTGGCAACCTCGTTAATAAGCTTAATAATCAGTTTGGCAAAGTAATAGCCTGGCGCAGCTTTTCCAGCAAAGATTACTGTTCGTGGTGTAACCTCCATGCGGGGGTTTGATTTTATTCTGTTATAAAGAGTTATTACATGAAGCAGATTTAAAAGCTGTCTCTTATACTCGTGTATACGCTTTATCTGAACATCAAACATGGAGTAAATATCAGTCTCTATGCAGGTCTTTCTCAGAATATACTGCTTAAGAGCTTCTTTATTTTTAATCCGTACATTGTGCCATGCTTTTCTGAAAGAGCTGTCTTCAGCAAAGGGGACAAGCTTTTTAAGCTCATCGAGATCTTTTATCCAGCCTTCTCCTATGGCTTCAGTGATCAGCCTCGAAAGCTCGGGATTTGCCTGAAGTAACCATCTTCTCTGGGTAATGCCGTTGGTAATATTTTTAAAACGTTCGGGGAACAGCTCATAAAAGTCTCTGAACAGATGATTTTTAAGTATCTCCGTATGAAGCTTTGCTACGCCGTTTACCGAATGGCTTCCTACTATGGCAAGGTGAGACATTCTGACATGTTTATAAGGAGATTCGCCTATGATCGATACCCTTGAAAGTTTTTCATTGTCACCAGGGTAGCGCTCTGCCACTTGTTCAAGAAATCTTCGGTTTATCTCGTAGATTATATCCAGATGTCTGGGCAGTAGTTTGCCGATCATCTCGGTAGGCCATGTCTCAAGAGCCTCTGGCAGGACAGTGTGGTTGGTATATGAAAAAACCCTTGTGGTAATATGCCATGCATCTTCCCAGCTCAGATACTCTTCATCCAGTAAAATCCTCATGAGCTCGGCTATGCTTATGGCGGGATGGGTATCGTTAAGCTGGACAGATATTAAACTGGGCAGTTCCTTGAGCGACAGCCCGCTCTTTTTGTGTCTTCTCATAATGTCTTGAAATGTGGATGCTACAAAGAGATACTGCTGTTTTAGCCTGAGCATTTTACCCTGTTCAATCTCATCACTGGGATATAAAACCTTTGTGATATTCTCCTTTAACATCTTGTTTTCCATTGCCTTCATATATTCGCCATGGTTATAAAACTCCATGTTAAACTCGTGGCTTGATATGGCAGACCAGAGCCTCATATTATTAACTCTTTTTGTGCCATAGGCTGGGATAAGTATATCACATGCCATAGTATCCACAGTATCTGCATCGACCCATCTGTATCTAACCTTACCTTCACTGTCCAGATAGGATTCTGATCTACCATAAAGCTTGACAGAGTAAAGAAAGCCTATCCTTTTAATCTCCCATGGGCAACCCTTTTTCAACCAGTTATCGCAGAACTCTACCTGCCAGCCATCTATAATCTTCTGAAAAAAAATCCCGTAATCGTATCTGATACCGTAGCCATAAGCAGGGATGTTCAGAAAGGTAAGAGAGTCCAGAAAACAGGAAGCCAGCCTTCCCAGTCCTCCATTCCCAAGCCCTGGATCCACCTCCTCGGTCTCAAGATCTTCAAGAGTAAAATTGGTATCCTTTAAAGCCTCTCTGCACTCATCTTCCATATCAAGATTAATGATATAGTTTCTTAAAAATCTTCCTGGGAGGAACTCCATAGACAGATAGTAAACTCGCTTAGATTTTTTTGAATAATAAAGTCTCTGGGATTCAAGCCACCGTTTAATTAACCTCTCTCGCACGCTGTAGGCTAAACCGTTAAAAAGCAGGTCTTTTTTCGGAGTTAAAAAATCATTGCCGAGAGTTGCTATAATATGATGTCTGATTGAGTCCTTAAGATTTTTGTCTTCCCACATCCGAATTCTCTATGCAAAATTTAGCACAGATGATTGATGCTGTCAAATATTATGAAAGATTAAATTAACATTGGAGCGATTAAAAGAATCCCGAGCGTTCATAAATCTTATGGGAGATAGGAAGCGACTTTTGAAGAAAGGTAAAAAATAGCCATTATTTCTGGCAAAAGAACTGTGGAATGAAAAACTTCATAACTTCTTAAAGCAAATATAGACAGAAAAGTTTTTATCTTAAGTTGACGGATATGCAGATTTTTTGCAGGAGATGACAGAATTAGAACTGGAGGATAGCTAAGCTGATTAAGACTTTAGCATCCTTCCAAATAACCTTTCAATCTCAAAAAGAAGGCTTTTTTTATCAAAGTAGCCCTTAATGAATCCAGTACCTGCTATACCGCCAGCACCAACACCTTCTTTAACAAGCCCTTCCTCATATCTTCTTAGCCCCTCAAATCTGGAACGAGAAAAATCAATATCTGCTGCCATTGTAAGAAGCTTTGGCTGGACATCTCTCGAGAGCCCTTTAAAATCGGCAGTAGGATCTTCAAGTACCCATCTGGTTGTACAGACCGATATATTTTCCCAGCAGACCTTTTTCTTCAGATAACTCTCAAGAATTGATATAAAACCTGCAACGGCAAGCATCTGGGAGCCTCCAGCTAATATAACAGGCAGCTGGTCTGCTAAATATATAGCCAGAACTGCATTTGTTAGTTGCATGCTGTCTCCTATGGATGCCACAACCTTAAGCGGATATTTTTCCCTATCCTTCTTTGATATGGGACAGTTTTTATGGGCGGTCTTAACCAAGCTGGTTTTAAGATTGTGTGCGTTGTCTTTCATACTGCTACTTACTTTGGAATGGGCATTTATACCGAAAAAGCTCATCAAAGACAGGGCGGTAGTGGTGCCTCCTGGAACACTTTCAGACAGAATAACCGATCTGCCAAGACGCCCAAGCTCAAGAGCAAAAGCTTTTGAAAGTTCAAAAAGCTCCTCTTCCCTATCAAAGGCTTTCCCTGTAGATATGCAGTCTAAGCCTTTATTACGTAATGTGATGGCAGGCACTTTCGCCTTTACACGACAACCGGCGTCAACAACAAGCAAGGGCATCCCTGATAGATTGAGAGCTGCCTTTGTAATAACCACAGGGGAGGGCGGACCGAGAGGATTTTTCGGGATCTCCTTTATGGTGAAGGTTTTTTCGTAGAATAGATACTCCACATCTGCTTGAGCTGTATATCTTCTAAGCTTAGGTGTAGCACCAGCGGCAGATATGCCTGGTACCTCAGCTGTTTTTGTGGTGGCGATGGTGCAGACAAAAATACAATCCCTGCTTTTTATACGTTCAAGATAGCCCTTTCGGTAAGGACTATCCTGAACTACAATTAAATCCTTCATTTTAAAACTTTTTTATTGCCTCCAGTGTTATTTCAAGCTCCTTTTCTCCGTGCGCAAAGGATACAAAGGCTGCTTCAAACTGTGATGGCGGGAAGAATACATTATTGTTTAGAAGTGTTCTGAAAAGTTGACTGAATTTATTTGTATCGGAAGTTTTCGCTGATGCCCAGTCATAAACCTCCTGATCAGTAAAGAAGATGGTGAACATAGAACCAAAACGGTTTATCCTGACGGCTGTTTTCTTAGACAGGATACTCTCTGCCTCTTTGCATAATAGCTCGGTATATTTATTTATCTTTTCGTAAACATTTTTCTCCTTTAGATATTTTAGCGTTGCAATGCCAGCTGCCATAGCCAGTGGGTTTCCTGATAGGGTGCCAGCCTGATATACAGGACCTTCAGGGGCTATAAGGCTCATTATCTTTCTTTTGCCACCATAGGCACCAACAGGAAGACCACCGCCGATAATTTTTCCAAAACAGGTAAGGTCGGGATCTATTTTAAAAATCTCCTGAGCACCTCCAAAGGCAAGCCTGAAACCCGTCATAACCTCATCAAATATGAGAAGAGCTTCATATCTTTTTGTAAGCTCTCTCAACTTTTTTAGAAAATCAGCTCTGGGGATCAGCAAGCCCATATGACCTACCACAGGCTCCAGTATGACACAGGCAATATCTTCTGGATGATTTTCAAACAATGCCTCAACACTTTCAATATTATTAAACTCTGCTACAAGCGTATGTCTGGCATAATCTTCAGGAACACCAGGACTGTCAGGTATGCCGAATGTAGCAGCGCCTGAACCAGCCTTAACCAGAAGCCCATCAGAATGCCCGTGATAGCAGCCGTTAAACTTGATAATCTTATTCCTTTTTGTGTATGCCCTTGCCAGCCTAATGGCGCTCATGGTGGCTTCTGTGCCTGAATTGACAAATCTTACCATCTCCATGGAGGGGAAGGCTTCCAGTACCAGCTCTGCCAGAACTACTTCCCTTTCCGATGAAGTGCCAAAACTTGTGCCATCCTTAAGTGCTTCCAGTATGGCATTAAATATCTCAGGATGATTGTGCCCGAGAATCATTGGACCCCATGAGCCCACATAGTCAATATAGAAATTATCATCAATGTCATAGAGATAGGAACCAACGGCTTTTTTGGTGAAAAGAGGTGTCTCCCCAACTGCTTTGAATGCACGGACAGGACTGTCCACTCCACCGGGCAGTATATGCTTTGCCTTTTTAAATATCTCTGAAGTTTTGACTCTCTCCATATCTGACCCCCGAAAAATTTAATTTAACCATTTTACTAAATATTTATAATTTTTCAAAAAAAAAGAATATAAAAATAAATTTTGTTGACAGACACCTTTTTTTTATGATATTGGCATTATGGTATTATTTTTTCATAGTTTTTTGTCTATTCTTTTTTGTACGGGGGAGGATGTTGTGTTAGAAAGTTATTCTTACGTCTTTTTGTTCAGCATAATCAGCATCGTATTCGTTTCAATAGTTACAATACTTCCAAAACTTATAGCCCCGAAAGCCATTGGAGATAAAAAGCTTACTACCTATGAATGCGGTGAAGAGCCCATAGGGGATGCCTGGATACAGTTCAACGTTAGATATTATCTGGTTGCGCTTCTTTTTGTTGCCTTTGATGTGGAGGTATTTTTTCTCATACCATGGGCAATGGTTTATAACAATCTGACGGGCATGATTTTCTGGTTTGAGGTGTTCCTTTTTGTAGGAATTCTTACCTTTGCTTTAATATATGCCTGGGCTAAAGGAGTATTTGAATGGTAAAAGAGCTTGAAAAGATAGAAGTCCCCTATGTTCATAATGTAAAGTTTGCCATACTGGAAGATGTTTTAAACTGGGCTAGAAAAAACTCCCTCTGGCCAGCCACTTTCGGATTAGCCTGCTGTGCCATAGAGATGATGGCTGCAGGTGCCTCAAGATTTGATCTCGATAGGTTTGGAGCAGGTGTTTTCAGACCCTCTCCGAGACAGGCAGATCTTATGATTGTTGCTGGTACCGTTACAAAAAAGATGGCACCGAGAGTTAAAACCCTCTACGAGCAGATGCCTGCTCCCAAATATGTGCTTGCTTTAGGAGCCTGTGCTATATCTGGAGGTGTATTTTCAAAGAATGCATACGGAGTTGTGAAAGGAGTTGATAGTTTTTTGCCGGTTGATGTGTATGTGCCCGGCTGTCCGCCCAGACCGGAGGCGCTTATATACGGACTTCTGGAGTTACAAAAGAAGATAAAAGAGGGTAGATAAATGGGTGTTATAACCTTGCTTGATAATTTTGAAGCCGAAAAACTTGAGCTTAACTATGCAAAAAACGGTTTTAATCATGCCTATCTGCTGAAAAAAAAGGAAGATATTGTAAAAATAGGAAAAAGCTTTAAAGATGAAGGCTATTTTCTTGAAACCATTACGGCAGTGGATAAAAAAGACAAGATAAGGCTCATTTACATCTTTAATGAGTATTCAAAGGTGCACAGAACAGCTCTGTATATGGACATCCAGTACAGCGAAAGCGCTCCCTCTCTGACAGGAGTATTCCCCTCTGCCGATTGGTTTGAGTCTGAAGTATATGATTTTTTTGGTGTCAGATTTGAAGGGCATCCGAATCTTAAAAGATTATTAACTCCTGAAGGTATGGAGGGATACCCTCTGTTAAAATCATGGGGAGAAAAAGAGGACTAAGATGGAAGCAGAAAAAGGCATACAGAAAGATTTTTATGTTAACATGGGACCCCAGCACCCATCAACACATGGGGTCTTGAGAATAGTTCTTAAAGTTGAAGGAGAAAAGGTTATATCATCTGAGACTGTTCTGGGTTATGCTCACAGAGGCGTTGAGAAAATGGCTGAGAGTAAAACCTATATCCAGATGATGCCTGTAATGGATAGGTTTGACTATGTATCATCCATGCTTTTTGAATGGGCATATGTGGGATGCATGGAAAAGGCTCTCGGAATTACCCCTCCAGAGAGAGCAGAGTACATAAGAGTTATAATGGGCGAGCTTAATAGAATAGCCTCTCACCTCCTATGGGCAGGCGCATTTTTACTGGATCTTGGCGCTTTTACCCCCTTTCTATGGCTCTTTGACGCGAGAGAGCGGATAATGGATATGTTTGAAGAGGTTACTGGTCAGAGGATGACAAACAACTATTTTAAGATAGGTGGTGTAGCAGATGACCTTACGCCTGAATTTTTCAGGATGCTCGATGATTTCCTTAAAATGATAAGACAGAGAATGGAAGACACAGAGACACTGATTGAAAGTATAATTTTTCTTGAAAGGGTTAAGGATATTGGCTTTATAACAAAAGACGATGTGAGAGATTATGCCCTTACAGGCCCTGTAGCAAGAGGGTCAGGAGTTAACTTTGACCTTAGAAAAAATGAGCCCTATTCCATATACTCAAGGTTTGATTTTGACATACCGCTGGGAGAAAAGGGAGACTGTTACGACAGATATAAGGTCAGGATGAAAGAGGTTATACAGTCTGTCAGGATTATTGAGCAGGCCGCAAAGGCTATTCCAGAAGGTCCCTTTGCAGAAAAGGCACCAAAGATAGTTAAGCTTCCCGAAGGGGAGTATTATTTTGCTGTTGAAACATCAAGAGGGCTGCTTGGTGTTTATCTTGTTAGCGATGGTACCGCAAACCCATATAGATTTAAGCTCAGGGATCCTGCCTTTTCCAACCTTTCCATACTGGATAAACTGCTTCCTGAAAACAAGATATCAGACGTGGTTGCCATACTTGGAAGTATAGACGTGGTAATTCCAGAAATCGACAGATAAGGAGGTATCGGTGGACTTTGCTTCAGTTGCTGATAGCATGATAATAAAAGTCATCATAAGCATAGCGGGGGTTATGATAGTTTTTACCATAAATGCCCTGCTGGCTGTCTGGCTGGAAAGAAAGATATCCGGACATATTCAGTTAAGGCTGGGACCCATGGAGGTTGGTTTTCACGGTGCCCTTCAGAGCGCTGCTGACGGACTAAAGCTTATTGCAAAAGAGATAATAACCCCTAAGGGTGTGGATAAAAAGCTCTTCCCTCTGGCTCCCTATCTGGCAT
>JBEQAF010000043.1:0-17345 GCA_041640455.1 bacterium | reverse complement strand
TCAGAAGATTCGGGGCTGAAAGCATGGTAGGAGCAGTTGTTGCATTAAGTCTTTGCAGGGAGCTCGGTCCTGTATTGGCAAGTATTATGGTAACTGCACGAGCTGGTTCTGCCATGGCCGCAGAGATAGGTACAATGAGAGTAACCGAGCAGATAGATGCGCTGGAGGTTATGGCAGTTAATCCCATAAAATATCTGATAGTCCCAAGGATTATTGCATCATTATTTGTGGTCCCCATACTTACGGTTATCTCTGATTTTTCAGGAATAGTTGGCGGATATCTTGTTGGGGTTAAAATGCTTAATATTAATGAAGGCGTTTATATTAACAGGACTATAGATCTGCTTGAGCTTAACGATATATATAGCGGACTTTTTAAATCCGTTATATTTGGTTTGCTGCTTTCCCTCATAGGATGTTATAAAGGATATTATACCAGAGGAGGAGCAAGAGGTGTTGGTAAGGCTACCACTGAGGCGGTTGTGCTTGCCTGTGTTATAATTTTTATTGCCGATTATATACTTACATCGTTTTTATTTTAAAAATGGAAAATATAATAGAGATAAAGAATCTTTTCAAAAAGTTTGGTAACCAGCAGGTTTTGCAGGATCTAAACCTATCCATACCGAGGGGGAAGATAACAGTTATTATCGGGAGAAGCGGTGGAGGAAAGAGCGTACTCCTTAAACACATAATAGGGCTTATAAAACCTGATGCTGGTCAGATAATATTTGACGGGATTGATATTGTATCTGCCGATGAAAAAGCTCTTAACTCGGTAAGAAAGAGGCTGGGCATGCTTTTTCAGGAAGGTGCTCTTTTTGATTCCCTGAACATTGCCGACAATATCGGATTTCCTCTTTTTGAGCACACAAGATTATCCCCCAAAGAGATATATGAAAAGGTGGATCATGTAATGGGACTGGTGGGGCTTAGAGGTGCTGAGAAAAAGTTCCCTTCAGAGATATCTGGTGGGATGAGAAAAAGAGCAGGGCTTGCGAGAGCCATAATAACTGACCCTGAGGTAATTCTTTTTGATGAGCCCACAAGCGGGCTGGATCCGGTCATGTCTGATGTTATAGACAATCTTATAGTAAATATTCAAGAAAAATTGAATGTGACCTGCATTGTGATAAGCCATGATATAAAATCTACCTTTAAGATTGCCCATAAAATTGCTATGCTTTATAATGGAAACATAATTGCCGAAGGAACGCCCGAGGAGATGAGAGAAATCAATAATCCGGTTCTTAAACAGTTTCTGGAAGGAAGAGCAAAAGGACCTATTACAGCTGGAGATTAGATGAATAATTCGTACTCTACAGAGTTTAAGGTGGGGATTTTTGTCTTTATTGCCTGCATTATACTGATCTTCATGTCCCTGAAGGTTGGCAAGTTCAAAATGTTCGGCGCAGGCAAAACCTATGATGTTTTTGTTTACTTTACTAATGCAGAAGGGCTTGATGAGGGTGGGGCAGTTCAGATTGCCGGTGTAACTGTAGGAAGAGTAAAAAATGTTACCCTTGATGGAAATAAAGCAAAGGTTACTCTTGAGCTTAGTGAGGGTATATCTCTCAAAAAAGATGCCAGCGCTATTATTAAAACAAAAGGAGTGCTGGGAGAGAAGTTTGTGGAGCTGGAGCCTGGCACTGTTGATGAGACCATACCTAAAAACGGCGAAATTTTAAATGTCAGAAGGACGATGGATCTTGACAAGTTTATAGAGCATGTAGACTCGGTCATAGCAGATATAAAGGAGGTTTCATCTAATCTCAGAAAGACCATGGGCGGTGAGGAAGGGGAGCGTCTGCTTAAAGGCATATTCAGAAATCTTTATGATCTTTCAAATAATCTCAATAATCTTGTTAAAAAGAACGACGATAGTCTTTCCAATACAGTTAAAAATCTGGAAAAATTTTCAGAAACACTGGCAGACAGGACACCTGAAATCGCTGCAGAGCTAAAGGAGATATCAAAAAATCTTAAGGACATCATCGGGGAAAATAGGGAAAATCTAAAAGACAGTCTTGAAAATTTAAGATCTGCATCAGAAAAGATGGACGAGACCTTAATCTCATTAAAAAGCGTATCTGAAAAGATTGATAAAGGTCAGGGCACCTTAGGCAAACTCATAAATGAAGATTCTGCTCACGAAAATCTTAATAAAACTCTTACAGGTCTCAACAAGATGATTTCAAAGGCTGATTCTATAAGAACTTTTTTTGAGTTTAAAAGCGAATATCTGGAACGGATAAAGGACTCCCGTTCTCAGGTTAATTTAAAGATTTATCCCAAACCTGACTTTTTCTACATCATTGGCGGAGTTGATACACCCTACGGCAAATTTTCGAGAGAAACCCAAACAACAACCACACCTACTGGCACTACTACCATGATCACAGAAAAAGAAAAGGAGAAAAGTGTTCAGATTAATGCCCAGATTGGAAAGAAGTTTCATAATTTAGAGTTCAGAGGTGGGCTTTTTGAAGGTACTGGAGGAGTCGGTCTTGATTATTATGGGAAAAATGATAAATGGAAGTATTCTGCTGAGCTATACAATTTTGATAGAAAATATAGCCCTAACCTAAAGCTCTCCTTGCAATATAATCTATTCAAATACCTCTTTTTGACTGGAGGCATAGACGATATTATTAGCGACAGGCACAGGAGAAGTTTTTTCCTTGGCGGTGGAATAAAGTTTGAAGACGAGGATATTAAATACCTGTTAAGCTCTGCGCCATTGCCAACAAAATAAGAGGGCAATTATGTCAGAAAAGATTAATATTCTTAACTTTGCTACCGCTGCAGGTTGAGCAGCAAAAATGGGTCCGGCGGACCTGTCTCAGCTCATGAAAGGAATAAACTACCGTCTTAGCGATAGAGTCGTGGTTGGTATTAACGATTCAGACGACTGCGGTGTTATAGATGTGGGGGGGATAAAACTTCTTCAGACAGTCGATTTTATTACTCCTATTGTTGATGACCCGTTTATATTCGGACAGATTGCAGCGGCAAACTCTTTATCGGATATATACGCTATGGGCGGAGAACCGCTTTCAGCTTTAAACATAACCTGCTTCCCCGTAGACTGTCTTGACATAGGCATTCTAAAGGAGATACTGGAGGGCGGAAAGTCTAAGATAGATGAAGCGCAGGTAGATATTATAGGTGGCCATACAATAACTGATAAAGAGATTAAATATGGTCTCTCCGTTCTTGGCAGATCGAAAGATAAGATTTTTGTTAATAGTGGAGCTAAAGAGGGGCTTGATATTATTATCACCAAGCCTGTGGGCGGAGGCATAGTAAGCTCAGCGCTAAAGGGTGAGATGATATCAGATGTTCATAAAAGAGCTATGATTTCTCACATGACTCGTTTAAATAAATATGCAATCAATGCAATTAATTTTAATCAAGTATCGACAGTGACAGACATTACCGGCTTCGGGCTCATAGGACATCTTTTAGAGGTTTCGAGGGCAAGCCATATAACATCCATAATTGATTTCAACTCCGTTCCTTTCATGGAGGGTTTTTTTGATTATCTAAGCTTCGGACTTATACCTGCCGGGGCATACAGAAATAGAGATTATGTGTTGCCCAATGTAAACGGAGAATCAGAGAAAGTCCTCATGCTTTCATCACCAGAAACATCGGGTGGTTTGATGATATTTTCAGAGAAATCATATACCAATGAATTAATTGAAAAAATTACTAATGCAGGAGATTTTCCTGTAAAAATCGGTGAGACAACTGCCTTTGACGGAAGCTATATAAGGATTATTTAAGCCCAAACTTTTCCAGCCTGTGATAGAGAGACCAGAGAGTTATACCAAGCATGTCCGCCGCCTCTTTCTTATTTCCGTTTGACTTTTTAAGAGCCCTTTCAATCAGGTCTTTTTCAATCTTCCCCAGATAGCTGTCAAGATCAAACTCTGAAAAATCTATCTCATCCCTTTTGCTTTTAAGATCTGTTACTTCAGTATCTTTTTTCTGCAATACTTCAATAGGTAGATTGCCTACCCCTACCAGCTCACCGGTCTCAAAAACACAGGCTCTTTCAATAATATTCTGCAGCTCTCTCACATTCCCGGGATAGCTGTATGATTCGAGAAATGAAAGGGCATCCTTGGAAAAACCTTTTATATTCTTATTTGTTACCACACAGCATTTTTTTAAAAAGTGCATTGCCAAGGATAAAATATCTTCTTTCCTCTCTCTTAAGGGTGGTATATAAAGCCTGACTATATTCAATCTGTAAAAAAGATCATCCCTGAACTCTCCTTTGGAAACCATGGATTCCAGATCCCTGTTTGTGGCGGCAATAACCCTTACATCTACCGGTATGGCATCTTTAGCACCTATCCTCATAACCAGCTTATCCTCAAGGACCCTTAATAGCTTTACCTGCAAAGCCAGTGGAAGCTCTCCTATCTCATCCAGAAAGATCGTGCCTTTATGAGCAAGCTCAAAATACCCTGCCTTTGATGTACTGGCACCAGTAAATGCCCCCCTTTCATATCCAAAAAACTCGCTTTCCATAAGGTTTTCGGGGATGGCTCCACAGTTTACAGGAAAAAAGGGGTTATTCCTTCTGTCGCTCTCATTGTGAATTAATCTTGCAAAAAGCTCTTTTCCTGTGCCGCTTTCGCCTGTTATAAGTACTGTAGAATTTGTTCGGGCAACAGAAAGGGCTTTAAGATAAAGCTCTCCCATAATCTTACTTTTAAAAATTATTGAGCTTTTATTATCTTCTAAAGCAGATCTTAATTTTATATTCTCTTTTGTCAGGTTTCTTCTTTCAATGGCATTTCTAACGATTATCTTAAGCTCATCATTATTAAAGGGCTTGGTGATGTAGTCATATGCACCCTTTTTTAAAGCTTCAATGGCATAATCTACCCTGGTATGGGCGGTTATCATCAATACACAGATATCCTTATCCAGTTCTTTTATCTTTTCCAGCAGACCAATCCCATCCAGTCTGGGCATAAGAATATCAGAGATTACCACATCAATATTCTCATAGTTTTCTTTTAGCCAATCATAGGCAAGGGCTCCATCCTCAAAACTTTTTATATTATGCCCCTCTTTTCTCAGTATTATCTCCAGCATCTCCCTTAAACTTCTATCATCATCAACAACTACCACATTTCCTGTCATAGCCCTAACCTTATGGTAAATTTTGCACCCTTCGGAGTGTTTGACACAAATATCTGCCCTCCATGCTCGTCTATAATTTTATAGACAATGGCAAGCCCAAGTCCTGTTCCTGATTTTTTTGTGGTAAAAAAGGGGTCAAAAATTTTGTTTATTAGCTCTTCTTTGATTCCTCCGCCATCATCTTCAATCTCTATAACAACACCCTTATCATCTCTGGTGGCGCGAACGGTAATATTACCGCCCTCTTTTTCTTTAAGCACATCCAATGAGTTAAGAAACAGGTTTAAAAATACCTGCCTTAACTGATTGGGATCTCCCTTAAAGACAATCTCATCACCTTCATAAGTATAATTATATCTGTCCCTGTCTTCCAGTGTAAAGCTTATCTCAAACCATACCTCATCAATAAGATTTTTAAGATAAACGTTTGAAATCTGCAGAGGCATAATGCGAGAATAAAGAAGAAAGTTGTTGATTACCTCGTTAAGCCGGTCGAGCTCCCGAGAAGAGATTTCAAGCATTTTATCTAACTCATCCCGCCCATCTGTTAGCTCTTTTAAAAAATTAATACTACCTTTTATGGATGCCAGTGGATTTTTAATCTCATGGGCTATTACAGTAGAGAGCTTTCCCAAAAAAGCAAATTTGTCTTCTATTCTCAGCTTCTCCTCCATAGCTTTTTTCTCAGTAATATCAGTAAAATTAATCAAAACACCTGCCATCTCCCCACTGTGGTCATACAGAGGAGCCAGCGATGCGCCGATATAGGATATTTTATCGGACTTCTTTATCCTTTTTTCACTTTTTACCACCTGCCTGTTTTCAAATAGTCCTGCTATCTCATTTTTGTAAAAATCATAAAAATCTTTTTCCTTTATACCCAGTTTATCAAGAATTCTTTTTGCTACATCGTTTATGGCATAAATATTCTCATTAGCTGTTACTATCATAAGCCCGCTGTCTATACACTGAATTATGGCGCTTTTTAAATTTTCCAGATCCAGATACTTATCTTCGCTTTCCTTAAGACTCTCCCTTGCTTTTCTTGTTTCATCATTAAGATAGGCTATCAGAAGTCCCAATACAAGAAAGCCAAGGGAGAAAATAGAGAAGTAATAAAGAAAGGTTTCTTTATTGTATTCTCTATGGAATTCAAAATAGGGGAATAATCTATTGTACTGTAGAATGAATCCGAATCCTAAAAAAAACAGGTTCAGAAATGTGGCGAGATATGAGCCGTTCTTACCAAAAAATATACCGGATTCCAGAACAGGTAGAACGTAGAAAAATATAAAGGGGCTATCAACACCACCAGTCTTTGCCACTATAAAAGATATGGTCAGATAATCCACTATTATCTGGATGATAGATAATGTTAAAAGGAACTTTTTAAGAAAGATTAGAAGCAATCCATAAACTATTGAAATACCGAAGATAAATATTAGAATACCAAAGAAAATCCTGGTCTCAGCTATTCCTTCCAGCTTGTACTGCCAATATATTAATAATATTAAGGCGGCAAAGGCGATAACAGATCTGAAAAAAGAGACTTTTCTGATTTTATCAACCGAGATCGGATAAGAAAGAGGCATATATAAGAGAAGATTATCCTCCAGCTGCTCCCGCAAGCTTGAATATGGGCAGATACATGGATACAATCAGCCCACCAAGCACGCTTCCCAGCACAACCATGAGCAATGGCTCTAACATAGCAGTTAGTGCATCTACTGCTGCATCCACCTCATCCTCATAAAAATCAGCAATTTTATTGAGCATGGTATCCATTGCTCCCGTTGCCTCACCAACAGATATCATCTGAACCACCATAGGTGGAAACACACCGCTTGCGCCTATGGGCTCAGCTATGGTCTTACCCTGTGATATGGAAACCTTAGCATTAATTATTGCCTCTTCAATAATCTTGTTGCCAGCAGTTTTTGCTACAATATCCATCGCGTCAAGTATCTGAACACCGCTCTGGATCATGGTGCCAAGTGTTCTTGTAAACCTCGCCACGCCACTTTTTCTGATAATATCGGAAAAGATGGGAACTTTTAGCATTAGGGCATCTATCTGCCTGCGTCCCTTTGGTGTTCCATAGTATTTTTTAATGGCAGAAATAATCATAAAGATACCTATTGCGACAAAGATGCCGTATTTTTTTAACCCCTCACTGAGATTTATAACAAACTGTGTGGGAGCGGGAAGCTCACCGCCAAAGTCAGCAAACATTTTCTGGAATACAGGGATAACAAAGATTAAAATTACTGCAACAACTATAACTGCGATACCAATAACAGCAATCGGATAGGTAAGGGCGCCTTTTACTCTTTTTTTCAGCTTTTCTGCCTTTTCCATGTATGCCGCAAGCCTGTTAAGAATTGTGTCAAGCATACCACCCAGCTCACCTGCTGCCACCAACCCTACATATAACTCATCAAAAACTTTCGGATGTTTTTTTAATGCATCTGCAAGGGTTGTTCCCTGCTCAACATCTGCCTTGACAGTAAGAAGAACCTCTTTAAATGCCTTTGTGGGTTGCTGGGATGCAAGTATATCAAGACTTTGAACCAGTGACAATCCAGCATCAATCATTGTTGAAAACTGTCTGGTAAAAACTACCAGGTCTTTTATAGGGACTTTTGTTTTTTTGGTTTTTTCTTTTGACTCTTCAATCTTGATGGGCGTAATAAGCTGATTTTCAAGCTGTTTTCTTGCATCTTCTAAATTTTTTGCCTCCAGCTTACCCTTAATTAGTCTTCCTGCCCTGTTTTTCCCCTGCCAGCTATAGGTTGGCATCTAATCTGATTACCTCCTTAAAGGTTGCTGAGGTCTTGCTGACGCACCTGAAAGTAGCTGTTTAAGCTCTTCAGGATCTGGACTGTATATCATTCCGTTTTCAAGGCTAATTAATCTTCTCTGAATCAGCCCGCATAATGCCTGATTCATGGTCTGCATCCCAGATTTTATCTGTCCCATCTGCATCTGTGAATAAACCTGATGTAATTTATCCTCTCTAATTAGATTTCTGATAGCCGGATTGGGCACCAGTATCTCCATTGCCATCACCCTGCCCTTGCCTCCCATTTTGGGTAATAGCTGCTGACAGAGAATCCCTTCCAGAACAAAGGATAGCTGTGCCCTGATCTGGGGTTGCTGATGGGGCGGAAAAACATCGATTATTCTGTTAATGGTCTGCACAGCACTGTTGGTATGCAGGGTAGCTAAGCAAAGATGGCCTGTCTCTGCTATCGTTAATGCCGCTTCAATGGTCTCTTTATCTCTTAGCTCTCCTACCAGCACCACATCCGGATCCTGTCTCAGTATATGTTTAAGCGCCATCTGGAAATTCTTACTATCTGAACCTATCTCTCTCTGATTAACTATACAGTTTTTATGGGGGTGTAAAAATTCGATAGGATCTTCTATGGTTATAATATGTTCTTTTCTTTCTCTATTAATTTTATCTATTATGGTTGCTAATGTGGTTGATTTACCTGAGCCGGTGGCTCCTGTGACAAGTATGAGCCCTTTCGTCTTATCCGCAAGCTCAGCCACTATGGGAGGAAGTCCCAGCTCTTCAAAGCTCATTATCTTATAGGGGATTGTTCTAAAAACACCGGCAATGGATCCTCTCTGGTAAAACAGATTGCCCCTAAATCTTGAAAGGTTTTTTATTCCAAAAGAGAAATCAAGCTCATTTTCTTCTTCAAACTTATGTTTCTGGCTCTCTGTAAGTATGCTATAGCAAAGTGTTTTTGTGTCAACGGGCGTTAAAACAGGAAACTCCTCAAGCGGCATGAGATCCCCATCGACTCTAATTTGAGGCTTACTACCTATGGTAATATGCAGATCTGAGCCGCCCTTTTCAATTAAAATTCTTAATAGCGTCTGGATACTTAACCCTGAGCTTTGAATATCTTCCGGCATATAATCCTCTTAATCTTTAACTGAACATCTCACAACCTCTTCAATAGTTGTGATGCCAGCCTTTAATTTTTCAATGCCACTCTGCCTTAATGTCTGCATACCCAGTCTCATAGCAGCTCTTTTAAGCTCACTGGCAGGAGCACCTGCAAGAATAAGCTCTTTAAGCTCATCATATAACATCATAACCTCGTAAAGAGCAATTCTTCCTTTATATCCAGAATTACCGCAGGTTGCACATCCTTTACCTTTGTAACATACCACATCTTTTGCCTCTTCGGGCGGTATGCCTATATCTACAAGTGCCTTAACTGGCAGGTTAATTGGCTCTTTGCAGTCTTTGCATATCTTTCTTGCAAGCCTCTGAGCAAGTACAAGATTTGTTGCAGAAGATACAAGAAAGGGCTCTACGCCCATATTTAACAGCCTTGCAATTGTTGAGGGGGCATCGTTGGTATGAAGAGTAGATAGGACAAGATGTCCGGTAAGAGCCGCCTTAATGGCTATCTCGGCTGTCTCAAAGTCCCTGATCTCTCCAACCATTATTATATCCGGGTCCTGTCTTAAAAACGCCCTCAGCACGTTCGCAAAATTTAGCCCTATAGCTTCATTCATCTGAACCTGATTTATGCCAGCAAGATTGTACTCCACCGGATCTTCTGCGGTTGATATATTTTCTGTAACCTTATTGAGCTCCGAAAGGGCAGAATAAAGGGTCGTTGTCTTACCAGAACCTGTAGGACCGGTAACCAGTACCATCCCATAGGGTCTGTGTATGGCTTCTTTAAAAAGCCTGAGCTGTTCCTCACTAAATCCCAGCTGAGTCATATCAAGCTGAAGGTTTGACTTGTCAAGCAGTCTTAAACAGACCTTCTCACCAAATAGGGTGGGCAAAGTATTAACTCTGAAGTCCATCTCCTTGCCGTGTCCGAGCTTAAGTTTTATACGACCATCCTGAGGCAGTCTTCTCTCTGCAATGTCAAGATTTGAAAGTATCTTAAGTCTTGATACTATTGCGTTTTTAAGTTTAATCGGCGGCTTCATTATCTCCTGCAAAACACCATCTACCCTGAAACGGACTCTGAACTCCTTTTCATAGGGTTCCACGTGAATATCGCTTGCTCTTCTTTTAATGGCTTCCTGAAGGATAGCATTAACCAGCTTTACAACCGGAGCATCTTCAGTAGCTTTCTGAAGTTCTGAAACATTAACATCCTCTTCCTCATGAACTACCTCAACATCCTCAACATCCTCTATAAGCTGAATGGTATCTTCAAGGGATACCTCTTCGAACTGAGATTCGGGCTCAGATTTTTCCGCCTCTTTTGATGATGATTTTTTGAACTCTCTTTCAATAGTCTCTTTGATTGAAGCCTCTGAAGCAACTACAACCTCAATATTATAGCCTGTGAGAAACTTTACATCGTCTATGGCAAAGATGTTTGACGGGTCTGCAATAGCAACTACCAGTGTAGATCCTGCCCTGTTTATGGGGATTAGAGTATATTTTTCGCAGACCTCGTAGGGTACCAGCTTGGTAACCTTCGGATCAACCTCAAACTCACGCAGATTTATAGCAGGAACACCATACTGCTTGCTCAAAAAATTGACCAGCTCATACTCTTTGATAAACCCGAGGTTAACCATAGTTGAGCCAAGCCTTCCACCGTGTATCTTCTGCTCCTCTATGGCTTTTTTTAGCTGATCAGGTGTAATTACTCTTTCTTTAAGTAAAAGTTCGCCGATCTTTTCCATTTTTCCTTTAAATGATATTTTATTTATTTTTAACTGTCAAGAATAGTTATACCTATTTTTTATAGTTTAGATTAAGAAAATATATTAAAATATAGAATTCAGATATTTATGAAAGTTTATGTGGCATATTCGGGCTGTAAGGTAAATCAGTTTGAAAAAAATCTGATAGAGGAAAAGTTTCTTGAACAGGGTTATTCGGTGACTGCTAATTTAAAGGAAGCTGATATTATTGTTTTCAACAGCTGCTGTGTTACCAAAAACGCGGAGAACGGTTGCCGTCAAGCAATAAGAAGATTTGCCAGCCAGAATCACCGGTCAAAAATCGTTGTTACTGGATGTTATGCGGAGAAAAATCCAGATGATTTATTATCTCTTCCCAATGTGGTAAAGGTCATTGGCAATAAAAATAAAATACACATTCCTAAGTTACTTCTAAATGACGACCAATCTCACTTAAATAGTATAAACTTTGAGTTCAAAAGAATTTTTAAAGAAAGATCCCGCGCCTTTTTAAAGATACAGGACGGATGCGACAGTTTTTGTAGCTACTGCATTGTCCCCCATGTTCGAGGCAACCCGGTAAGTATGGATGAATCTGTTGTTCTTCGCAATCTAAAAAATCTTTCCGATGAAAGGGAAGTTGTTCTTACAGGCATTCATCTGGGCAAATGGGGAATAGATATGGGAAAGGACATTGCATATCTTTTTAGGAAAATAAAAGAGGCTTCTCTGCCCTTCAGGATCAGGCTCTCTTCTCTTGAACCCAATGAGATTAACGAAGAAATTTTAAAAATTTTTGCAGACATGGAAAACTTCTGCCCCCATTTTCATATCCCTCTTCAGAGCGGCTCTGACAGGATACTTAAGCTTATGAAAAGAAAATATCATAAATACCAGTTTGCCCAGACTGTTGATCTTATAAGAGATTATTTTCCCTTTGCTGGAATAGGTATAGATATTATTGTAGGATTTCCAACCGAAACAGATTCAGATTTTCAAGAATCTCTGAATTTTATAAATCAGCTTCCGATTGATTACCTGCATATATTCAGGTTTTCTCCAAGAGAAGGGACAGATGCATATAAAATTGAGCCGAAGGTGCCAAAAAATATTGTTAAAATGCGGGCTGAACAGATGGCTATGGTAGATGCTGAAAAGCGAAGATTATTTGCCAGGAGATTTGCAGGCAGGGAGGTCAAATGCCTTTTTGACAGGGTAGAGAGAGGTCTAAACAGATTTGTTACAAGGGAGTATTTAAAAGTCTATTCTGAAAAGATAAACATTAAGGAAGAGTTTACCGCAAAGGTTATTGAGGGTTCTCCTCTCACAATTGAGATTATCTAATTATGTAAAAAAATTATAATTTTGTATTTTTTTAAAACAGTGTTATATTATCTGCATGGGTGACTTGAAAGTCATAAACCCTCAAAAATTTCATTACGGCTGGCTCATAGCTATTACCGGAACCTTTTGTATTATTGCCTGTTTAGGGCTCGGACGTTTTGCTCTCGGCATGCTGCTCCCCTCAATGGGGAAGGCGCTAAGCCTTTCATACTCTCAGATGGGATATATCGGAACAGGAAACTTTATCGGTTATCTCGTCTCAGTTTTTCTGGCTGGTCATATTATTGCCCGATTCGGGCAGAGGCTATTCATATTTGTTTCGCTGTTGACCGTTGGAATTACTATGATTTTATTAAGCCGTTCGAACAGCTATATGCTTATTTTAATTTTCTATATCCTGACAGGGATGGGATCGGGCGGAGCAAACGTGTCTATGATGAGCCTTGTTTCCTACTGGTTCAGCAAAAAAATGCGCGGTAAAGCTGCAGGCATAATGACCATCGGGAGCGGTTTTGCTATAGTTTTTTCAGGATTTTTTATACCCTTTATCAACAGGATTACAGGAGAAGATGGGTGGAGGCTAAACTGGTTCATATTAGGTATTCTGGTAATGATAATAGCCATATTCTGCCTTATTATTTTAAGAAACAGTCCCGCTGAGCTCGGGCTTAATCCTATAGGAGAAGATTCCCAACAGACCATTAATCTTAAAAGCACCGAAAGCCATGACATAAATATTTATAAAATGCCCGTTATTTATCATCTGGGCATTATTTATTTTTTGTTCGGTTACACCTATGTAATCTATGCTACTTTTATAGTAACCACTCTTGTAAAAGAAAGAGGCTTTTCGGAGAGCATAGCTGGTAATTTTTGGTCTATAGTAGGCTTTCTTAGTCTACTTTCGGGACCTCTATTTGGGTCATTATCTGACAGGATAGGTAGAAAGGCGGGGCTTGCTCTGGTATTTACCTTTCAGTTTTTAGCCTATATGCTTATTGCTTCGGGATTACCTGGCATTTTCCTGTATGCTTCCATATTTTTTTACGGTGTGGTTGCATGGAGCATACCTACCATTATGGCTGCCGCAGTGGGAGACTATGTGGGGCAGAAGTATGCTGCAAAATCTTTTGGCTTTATAACCTTTATTTTTGGTATAGGTCAGATTACAGGTCCTGCAATTGCAGGCAAACTGGCTGAGCAGACAGGAAGCTTTTCTGGAAGCTTTTATATGGCTGCTATGCTGGCTTTTATAGCTATTATACTGTCCTTGTTTTTAAAGAAGCCTACCTTGAAGTAATCTTTCCATCTTCTATAAATAGAGGGAACAGATATCCTCCGCCTATGTTTTTATCAAGCGTAAGCACACCCTCAACCACAACCTTATCATTAACATTCGCCTTGTCTGTGGTGGATACAACAATATCTACATCCTTCTCCTTTTCACCCTCACCAGTTACATGAAGCCAGTTCTTCCCCATAATATTGCTGGATACCTTAGTTACAAGGGCTTTAAATCTTATGGGCTTACCATTATATTTCCCTTTATTTTTATTAAAATCAGCGAGTGTTATTTCTAACGGTTTCTCTTTAATTTTTTGTGTATCCTTTGAGTCCGAAACAACCTTAACATAGGTTACAAAATATATCTCCTTAAAGGTCCTCTTAAGGCTTTTACTATAAAAATCAGCCATTAAAATTCCTTCAGAGGTTTCGACAAAATCTCCTATCTTTGCATCAAAATGAGTTGAGGCTATCCATTCTTTCTTACCATTATTTTCAATCTCTGCATAGGTGTAGCCTTCCACATCCATAGTATTTATAACTTTACCTCTGTGTCCACCCTCAGCCAGGCTAAGAGAACAGGTAATGATCAGAAAAAAAATAACTAAAAGTTTTTTCATTTTTCCTCCAATTAGCTTAATATGGATATTATAAATCTTAAAAGCAAATTAATATATAAAAAAATTCCACTTGCTATTTTATCTGAATGTGGGGTTCTTCTTACACATTCTGATATTTAGTGGGGTAACATCTATCAGCTCGTCCTCCTTGATAAACTCAATGGATTTTTCAAGACTCATTATCTGTGGTGGGGCAAGCCTTAGATTTTCATCTGAGCCAGCTGCTCTTATATTGGTGAGTTTTTTTTCTTTGGTTACATTTACGTATAAATCCACATCCTTTGAGTTTTCTCCCACTATCATCCCCGCATAAACCTCCGTATTCTCCCTGATAAAGAGTATCCCTCTCGGCTGTAAATTATAAAGCGCGTAAGTGGTAGATCTTCCATCTCTGTCCGCCACCAACGATCCTGTTTTTCTTGACTGAATGCTTCCGGTCTGGGGTTCATAGCCGTCAAACACACTATGCATAATGCCTGTCCCCCTCGTATCTGTAAGAAACTCATTTCTGAAACCGATAAGCCCTCTTGAGGGGATTCTAAACTCCATGCGGATTCTGCCCTGCTCATGATTTACCATTTTTATTAGCACTCCTCTTCTAATACCCATTTTCTGATTTACCACTCCCATAAACTCTTCAGGGCAGTCAATTACAAGGTATTCATAGGGCTCACAGACGATGCCATCAATCTCTTTAAAAACAATCTCAGGTCTGCCCACATAAAAGGCATATCCCTCCCTTCTCATCATCTCTATAAGAATGGCAAGCTGAAGCTCCCCTCTACCCATGACCTTAAAACTATCGCTTGAATCAGTCTCCTCAACCTTGATGCTTACATTGTGCATGGCTTCTTTAAAAAGCCTTTCCTTGAGGTTTCTGGAGGTAACATATTTTGCTTCCTTTCCTGCAAAGGGAGATGTGTTTACCGAAAAGATCATAGAGATGGTGGGCTCGTCAACCTTAATCTTTGGTAATATCATGGGATTCTGTGCCGTTGTGATTGTATCTCCGATAGATATATCTTCAAGCCCAGCTATGGCAACAATATCTCCTGTGCTTGCTCTGTCAGTTATTTTTCTATCAAGCCCCTCAAAGGTAAAAAGGGTAGATATTTTTCCTTTCTTCAAATTATGTTCATCATGACCATAAACAACTGTATCATTGCCAGATATCTCTCCATTAAATATTCTGCCAATACAAAGCTTCCCTACATAATCATCGTAATCAATATGGGCTATAAGTATCTGGAGCGGATTTGTAATACTCCCTTGCGGACATGGGATATAATCTATGATGGTATCAAAAAGCGGTTTAAGGTTTTTTGAATCATCGGAAAGCTCCTTCTTTGCAATTCCCTCTCTCGCATTGGTGTATAAAATAGGAAAGTTTAGATTATCCTCATCCGCATCAAGATCTATAAAAAGATAGTACACCTCATCAATTACTTCTTTTATTCTCGCATCTTTTCTATCAATTTTATTAATAACCACCACTATGGGTAGTTTAAGTTCGAGCGCTTTTTTCAACACAAATCTCGTCTGAGGCAGTGGTCCTTCCGATGCATCAACAAGAAGCAATGCCCCGTCAACCAGTTTTAGGGTTCTCTCAACCTCACCTCCAAAGTCTGAATGTCCAGGCGTATCAACAATATTTATCTTATAATCTCCGTAATATATGGCTGTATTTTTTGCCATAATGGTTATCCCCTTTTCTCGCTCAAGATCTATACAGTCCATTACCCTTTCCACTATCTGCTGATTCTCTCTAAAAATGCCGCTCTGCTTCAACATGGCATCCACAAGGGTCGTCTTTCCGTGATCCACATGAGCTATGATTGCAATATTTCTTAATAAACTAATATCCATTTTTTCTCCTTTTTCTGATTTTAACGGGATTTTAGCTGATCTGCTTAAAAATCATTGGTCTGTTTTATTAATTATATCATTATTTTTTTGACAAATATAGCTTTTTATGGTAGTAAATTAATATAAGATTAAAAATGATTAATGGAAAATTTATATATTTTGTCTTTTTCCTCTCTGGATTATCAGGGTTAGTTTATGAGCTCTTATGGAGTCATTATTTAAAAACATTCTTAGGTCATGCAGCATATGCCCAGTCTCTTGTTTTGTGTATATTTATGGGCGGAATGGCTTTCGGTTCCTATCTTTCAAGCAGATTTTCAGCAAAATTTAAGAAGCCTTTGTTTTTGTATGCTTCTATTGAGGGGATAATCGGAATATTTGCCGTATTTTTTCATTTAATATTTAATTTTGTAACCGACTTTTCTTACAATTATGTTTTTCATTTTCTTGAAAATAGTTATCTTGTAATTTTTTACAAGATTTTTATTTCCAGCCTTATTGTTACACCTCAGACAATACTTCTCGGGATGACCTTTCCCGTTATCAGTTATTATTTTGTGAGAAACAACCCGGAAGACACAGCAAAAAGCATTTCCTTTCTCTATTTTTCTAACAGTATTGGGGCGGCTTTAGGTGTTTTTATTACAGGATTTTACCTTGTGGAACATATGGGGATGCCCTATACCATATCACTTGCCGGGGCACTGAATCTAATTATTTTTGTTATTATTTATTTTAAGTCAAAGAACGAGAGTCAAACTATTCCAATCAAATCTTCAGAAGAAGGCGCAGACCTTTCATTAAACAACAGATTTTTTTATATACTGTTCTTTACAGCCTGCTTTACTGGTTTTTCTTCATTCATCTATGAGATAGTCTGGATAAGAATGCTAAGTCTTGTGTTGGGCAGCTCTACTCATAATTTTGAGATTATGCTCTGTGCATTTATTACCGGCATTGCTTTAGGCGGGCTTTACATCAGACTGCGGGCGGACAAGATAAAAGATCCTGTCAGCTATCTTGCCAATGTGCAGCTACTTATGGGTATTTCAGCGGTTTTAACTCTCCCTTTATATAACCTTTCTTTTAGCATCATAAGCTATCTTATTAACAACCTACCAAAATCCAATTTCGGATTTCAAATGTTTAATGTGATAAGCCATCTTATCTCCTTTGCTATAATGCTACCTGCAACAATCTTTGCAGGTATGACTTTCCCGTTGATAAGCTATGGGGCTTTTAAAAACGGCATGGGCGAAAAGGCTATCGGGTATACTTATGCAATTAATACGATTGGGGCTATACTGGGCGTAATATTTGCTGTTCATTTCGGACTGCCCTTTATGGGGATTAAAAATCTTTTGTTTTTTGCCTCCTTTGTTGATA
>JBEQAF010000042.1:0-17528 GCA_041640455.1 bacterium | reverse complement strand
CCAATAGTCTTATGAGGGTGAATAAGATTTTTTATCAGGAAGAGAGCTCCTTCCTTATCCAGCGGATAATTCTGAGAACCGCATTTGGGCGAATGTATGCAGGATGGACAGCCTGTTTCGCAGTCACACTCTTCAAGCAGTTTCAATGTATCAGAAAGAAGGGATCTGAAATTTAAAAAGGCTTTAAGACTTAACCCTACGCCACCGTCGTAGCCGTCATATATAAAGATGGCACTACCGTCCACCTGATAATGATAGGGGTAACAGATCCCTCCTATATCCTGTCTGTCACATAGAACAATTGTGGGCATTAGTCCTATCAGCGCATGCTCGGTTGCATGAAGACTTCCCATTAGATGATACCCTCCATTTTCCAGCTCCTCTTTTATGGTCTCCGGCAGCTTGAACACCAGCCCCTGGGTCTCAAAGGTATAAGGTGGCATGTCCAGCTCCTCTCTTGATAGCAGATTCTGATTGAATAAATCTTTACGTTCATAACCAATTACCCTTTCTGTAACCTTAAGTCTGCCAAAGGCAATTATATAGTTATCTTCTTCAATCTCCCTGTCTATGCTGATTATTTCGGTCTCCTTGCCAGTAAGAGGCAGGGTATAAAAATTTTCAAAACTTTCCGAAACCAGCACCTCTTTTTTCGAAAGATTGAGTTTTTCTACAAAATAATTAACACCTTTATGCAGATAAACAGCCCCCTCGTGTACCTCATTAAAAACTCTTCTCCCGCTTATGGTACCTATTATTTTTTTACTTTTTGCCTCAACAATATTGTAGCTTTCACCTGCCTCTCTGATATTCACTTTTCTGTGGGGATTTTTATCCACAGGGAAAAATAATCTCTCATCCTTTGAGGATATTAGCTTAGCTCTGTTAACAAGGTTTTTTAGCATGTCATCATATTCTGGCAGTTCTTCCTTTCTTAAAGGCAGTTCATGAGCTGCACAGATAAGATGATTGCTGGCAACAAAACTATTTGCGGGATCAACTATTATATTCTCAACTCCTTTCTCAAAAAATTTATCAGGGTTTTTTACAAAAAACTGATCAAGTGCATCTCTCTGGGCAATGAGAACAGTCAAAGAAGGTCTTCTCCCCCTACCTACCCTTCCTGATCTTTGCATAGTGTTAATTATTGAACCTGGATAGCCTACCAGTATGCATACATCCAGATTACCTATATCTATACCAAGTTCGAGGGCAGATGTGGATATAACACCAAGTAGTTCACCTGTAAAAAGCTTCTGCTCAATCTCTCGTCTTTCTTCTGGCAGATAGCCAGCTCTATAAGAGCTTACCCTTCTGGCATAAGTTTTTGAGCTTCTTGCAAACTGATTGTATATAAGCTCGGTTATTTTTCTTGCCTTAGTAAACACAATAGTTCGTAATCCCAGCGATATGGCATGGGCAAAAATTTTTGTAGCCAGTATGTATGCGCTTTCTTCCTCTTCGGGGTTAAGAATCACAAAGTGCCTCTCAGAAGAATAATCGCCCCTTTCCTTTACCACATAAAAATCCTCATCAAAAAGCTGGCTTAGAAACTCTTCGGGGTTGCCCACTGTGGCAGATGTGGCTATAAACTGAGGCTTAGAACCGTAAAAACTTGCTATTCTTTTTAGTCTTCTGATAACCCATGAGACATTGGCTCCGAATATACCTCTGTAGGTATGAACCTCATCAAAAACTATATATTTCAACCCTGCGAAGAGCCCCTCCCATAAATGATGATGGGCAAGCAATCCGTAATGAAGCATATCTGGATTGGTTATGAGACAGCTGGGCATATCTCTTTTTATTTTCTCTCTTCTACCCTGACGGGTATCTCCGTCATAAATATCACAGCGAAAAAAAGGGCTCATAAACTCAAGGTTTTCCTGTAGCTTCACCTTCTGATCCTGAGCCAGCGCTTTTAGTGGATAAACCAGAAGTGCCTTTGAGTTTTTATCATTTATGAGGGCTTTAATTATTGGCAGATGATAGCATAGGGTTTTTCCACTTGCAGTAGGTGTAGCTATGCAGACATGTCTGCCCTCAAGAATATTTAATATACCTTCTGACTGGTGTGAGTATAATCTGATACCTTTCTTTCTTAAAAAAAGATTTATATGGGGATCTGAAATGTTTCTATACTGCTCTTTCTTTTCAGGGATTACCTTTTCGTAACAGAAGCTTCTATGTCTCTTTATTTTTGACAGAATTTTATTTAAATTATCCAGTTCCATTCTTTTTATTCGTGAAATAGTATGATAGACAGTCAGCTAAATATTAATTTATTAGCTTGAACAGACCTATTCATTGGACAGAAGCCACTCAGTTCTACCACCCGCCTGTATGAGCTCATTGTATATATCAACGGACACCTTTCTGTTTAACTCATCAAGCTGTGCAACAGTCATTTTTATCATATTTTCCAGCTCTCTTAGTTTTAACTCAAGGTTTGCCGCAAGGGTTACCGACTGGGAGTCACCTACAAAAAAGGCTCTACTTCTTGCCGCCTCATACTGTCTCGAAAGCTCGTCTCTTTGGTTTTCCAGATCTCTCAGTTCTCTCTCTTTTTTGAGCTTCTCATTTACAAGTGCCTTATATCTCTGTCTCCAATAGGCGGCTGTATTCCCCATCTTATCTTTAGGCTCTTCCGTCTCATCCTTTTTTAAAATATCTTTTTTTTCAGCAGGCCTTTCAACAGGTATGTCTTCATCAACTTTGTCTATCGTCTTTTTCTTTTCTCTGTACTTTTCAGGAACCAGTGTCTCGTCATCTACAAAATGGACAACACCTTTTTCATCTACATAATAAACAGCTGATTGAGCACTGTAAAATGGCGCTGTTATAAGAATTATGATAAAAATGCTAAAAAGTCGCCCTGCATAACGAAAATACCCGTATCTCATTAACCCCTCCTTTTTTCAGAGCCAAAGATGCCTCATTAATTGTAGCACCTGATGTTATTATATCATCAACAAGAATAATTTTATCAGTTTTTAAAGATTTTTTTAATAAAAAGGCGCCCTTTATATTTTTAATTCTGTCCTTTTCACCAAGCATACTCTGCGGAATGGTATGCCTAACTTTAATAAGACTATCCGACAATATCGGAATGTTAAGTTTTTTAGACAAAAAGCGGGCTATGAGCATAGACTGGTTGTATCCTCTCTCTCTGAGTCTCTGCTTTGAAAGTGGAATGGGTATTATTGCCTTAGCAGAGCTTCCAAGCTCGGTAAAATTCTTTTGAAAAATATCATAAACCTTATTCATAAGCATGGTGTAATACTGGAATTTACCTTTAAACTTAGCTTCTATAATAATTTCTCTTAAAAAACCATCATAAATGAGTGGTGAGAATACAGATTGGTAAACAGGCTTTAAATTGAGACATTTTCCGCATCGCAGATTATCAGTAGAAACATTAAGCGGACTGGCACAGATATCACAAAAAATTTTGTTTAAAGGCAACAGGGGCTCACAACTGCTACAGATAAAACCTTTGTTTTTATCACAGACCACACATCTTTCATCGGCTATAAAGCCCAGAAAGCTTTTTAAAAAATAAAAAATTTTCATTCCATAAATTTAGCTTTGTTACATTTTTACTAAAAGGCTTTCTCCAGTCATATCTTTAGGCTTCTTGATTCCCATATAGGCTAAAATAGTGGGTGCGATATCAGCAAGCCTGCCTGACCTTAAACTGTAATTTATGTTTTTGCTGATAAACAAAAAGGGCACAGGATTCTGCGTATGGGCAGTATGGGGGGTATTATCTTCTTCGCACATCTGCTCGGCATTTCCATGATCAGATGTGAGAAAAACCGTTCCGCCTTTATCAAGTATGGCAGGGACGAGCCTTGAAATGCAGCTATCAAGAGCCTCCACTGCCTTTACAGCTGCGGTTAATGAACCCGTATGTCCCACCATATCCATATTGGCATAGTTTAATATAACTACCCTGTATTTATTCTCACTCAGTCTTTTCAGCACCTCCTGGGTAACCTCATATGCGCTCATCTCGGGCTTGTAATCATAGGTTGGCACATCCTTTGGTGATGGGATAAGACATCTATCTTCCAGTTCAAAGGGTCTCTCCTCACCGCCGTTAAAAAAATAGGTTACATGGGCATATTTCTCAGTTTCTGCTATTCTCAGCTGGGGTATCTTATGATTTGCCAGCACCTCACCGAGTATATTTTTCAACACCTGTGGCGGGAAGGCAATATTTACGTTCTTTAGCTTCTCATCATAAAGCGTCATGGTTACAAAATAATCAATATGGGGAATAAACTTTCTTTCAAAACCATTAAACTCCTTTTCTGTTAGAGCATAGGTAAGCTGTCTTGCCCTATCAGCTCGGAAGTTAAAAAATATGACCGTATCTTTATCTTTTATAGTAATGTCTTTTGTGCCCTTAATTACTGTGGGTTTTATAAACTCATCGGTCTCACCTCTGTCGTAAGCCATTTGAACTGCCTGAACAATATCAGCTGCTTCATAAAGCCCCTTGCCAAGAGTGAGCGCATCATAGGCAAGCTCTGTTCTATCCCATCTTTTATCCCTATCCATTGCATAGTATCTGCCAGATAAAACGCCAAATCTTCCGACTCCTTCAGTTTTAACAAAATTATCCAGATCTTTAAGATATTTAATCCCGCTGTCTGGCGGCGTATCTCTTCCATCTGTAAAGGCATGTATTACCACATCACTTAACCCCTTTTCTTTAGCAAATAAGAGCAAAGCCTCAAGATGTTCTATATGGGAGTGAACACCACCATCGGAGACAAGCCCCATAAGATGTAGCTTTGAATTATTTTTTAAAGCCCTTTCTATAGCGCTCAGAATTACTTTATTTTTAAAAAAATCTCCATCTCTTATGGATTTAGAGATACGTGTAAGATCCTGATATACAATTCTGCCCGCACCGATATTTAGATGCCCAACTTCAGAATTGCCCATCTGACCTTCAGGAAGCCCCACATCTTCACCAGAAGCAGAAAGTGTGGTATGGGGAAAGTTGTGGAAGAGGCTCTTAATAAAAGGTGCATTAGCCTTATAAAAGGCGTTGGTCTCGGTCTCTTTCCCGAGACCCCATCCGTCTAAAATTATTAAAAAAATAGGATACATGATCACCTCAGAAATTTTTGGGTCATTATATCACAAAAGCTATTTTAGAATATATACTCTCTTTCAAATCTAAGCTTTCTCTCCATGAGCTCATTAAGAGCCCTCTGGGGGTGTTTTTTCTCATAAATAATCTTATAGACCTCAGTTGAGATGGGCATCTCTACCTGATATTTTTTTGCCAGCTCGTAGACCGAATAGGATGTTTTTACACCTTCAGCAACCATCTTCATCTCTTGCTGAATCTTATCGATAGAATATCCTTCAGCAAGTTTAATTCCAACCTGCCTATTACGGCTTAGAGAGCCTGTACAGGTAAGCACAAGATCACCTATCCCCGAAAGACCTTTAAAGGTAAGCGGATTGGCACCCATTGCTACGCCGAGCCTTGTCATCTCTGCCAGTCCTCTCGTAATAAGCGCAGCCATAGCATTATATCCCAGCCCCATACCTTCACAGATACCTGCTGCAATGGCGATCACATTTTTTAATGCCCCACCAAGCTCAACCCCCATCAGGTCATCGGAGGTATAAATCCTGAACCTATCGGTTGAAAAATTTTTCTGAACATCTTCAGCCTTAGTTATGTCTTTTGAAGCTACCACAACAAGCGTGGGCTTTCCTTCCATAACTTCCTTTGCGAAGCTCGGTCCAGAAAGCACACAGACTCTATCAAGAAAATGTCTGCCAAGCACATCTTCTACAACCTCTATCATCACATAATTGGTCTTGTTCTCAATCCCTTTTGCTACCGAAATGATGGTACAGTCATTGGTTATATGGGGTTTCATTGAGTTAAGCACAGCTCTAAATACATGGGAGGGGACTGCCAGAAATACAAACTTTGCACCTTTCATAGCATCTTCAATCTTTAGATGAGGCTTAATATGCTCTGACAGTCTATAGCCAGGCATATAAACTCTGTTCTCACGTTCATCAGATATCATCCTGTAAACCTCTTCCTCATAAACCCAGAGGTTAACATCCTTATATTTTGTCGAAAGCAGTTGCGCCAGAGCTGTACCAAAACTACCTGCACCTATTACCGATATCTTCAAAATCGCCTCCTATAAGTTCATTAAAACCATTTTCTTGCTTTCAAGTATAAGTTTTTTAAAAAAGGGTATTCGCTCCATCTTTTCTACATCCTTCTCCAGTGCCTGTTCAACAGCCAGAATAATCCCGATGTAATCTCTGTGCTCAGATACATTATCGAGAAAATCTGCCAGCATAAGCAGTCTTTCTTTCCAGATATTTATATCAGAAAGGATTATCTCCCTCAACACCTTTTTAATAAATATCTCATCCATCCAGAACTGCTCTTCCTTTTTTGAGTTAACATACCATTTTTCGACAATATCAACAAATCTCATATCCTCCGTAAGCCAGCCCAGTATATCAACAAGCTCCCAGAGTTTATCTGAATTCTTAATAGAATTTTCATCAAATCTGAATCTCAATCTCTCCCTGATACTGTCTATCTTATATAATATTGGCTTAAAGTAATATGCAGGCAGGTAATTTATAAAAATTGAGAAAACAGGTGGTAATATTACATCCATAGCATAATTATTAAATATGCCATGATTAATAATCTTTAAATCATAATTGTTATTAACCTGCTTCAGGTAAAACTGATCAACCAATCTCGAGATAATGTGATCCTTCCTATCTTCATTCAGGTTGGCATACAACATGCAATTTTCAGTTATTCCGAAAACCTCATCAATCTCTATAAAAAGTATATGATAGAAATCCCCTTTTTTAAGCAAATACAAAAGATGCCTCAATCCGTTTGAAAAGGGATAACCAAGATATACATTGTTAATGTAGTTTTCCTCAATCGGATCTCCCTGATAACGGATACCCTTAAAATTAAGTTTTCTCATATTCAGCTCAATGAGCCCATGATATTTGAGAGGTAAGAAGACAAGAGCCCTTTTAAGAACAAGCAAAGATTTTTCGTGATCAATTCTCCCCAGAGTTTCAATAATGTTCCTTATTAGCTGATCATCGTTGGTAAGAAGCATGGTGAGAAATATATCATATTTTTTATCGTCTTTTAGCTCTTCAATGACTTTTAAAATCTCTGTCTGCCCCTCCTGGAGGTAAAGAAATTCAGTATAAAAACCTAAAAATTTGTCCCAGTTTTCATTAAAACTGCTTATAAGTTCAATCCCGATTTTCTCTATCTCCTCTATCAGTTCCGCATAGAACCTGCTTAGCGGTGGTTCGTTAAAGCTTACATAATAACGTTTCAGTACTCTAATTATAGTTTTTCTTAGTTTAGTATTTTCCTTATTTTCCATTAAACAGTTTATCAGTGGCTTGATCAGATTATAGTTGTCCAGATATACGAGCAGATTTTCATATTTATAAAGAATCTTATCGGACTGCTTTTTTTTAAGCTCATCAATTATGATAGGAATTATAATATCCCCGTAGTTTGATAGATAATCTTTGATTCTCTCAATATTATCAATGTCAATATCCTTTGAATGCTCAATTATCTTAAGCAGTTCCAGAATATTTCTTCTCAAAATAAGGGCATTACTGATATTGTCTTTTTTGCTTAAAAACATACTATTATGATACCAGATTTAGCAGATCAGCATAACTCAATAACCACCTCTGAGAGAGGCTTTTTCTTCGGAGGTGTATAATCCTTCGATGGGTAACCAACTGGAAACATGGCAAGCAGTTTTCCCTCCATATTAAGAAAGCACTCTATCTGCCTTGCGATAAGCACTACTATTCCAAGCCAGACAGTCCCGAGTCCAAGCTCTGTTGCCTGCAAAAGCATATTCTGAACAGCCGCTGATGCGCTCTGAATCTCCATCTCCTGAAAGAAAGATTCAATCTCTTTTTTGAGCCCCTCACCAAACTCAGGAGCTTCTAAAACCAGCTCGCCTGTGCTAAAAACTGCTATTACGCAGGGTGCTGTGAAAATAGACTTTGCTCCCATCCTTAAAAGGAGCCTACTTTTTTTAGGAAACAGCTCAGAAAGCTCATTAATTAATTTTGAAAGTTCGTTCTTTTTATTTCCCTTGATGACTACAAATTTCCATGACTGCTTGTTATGGGCAGAAGGAGCAAGATTGCCAGCCTCCAGTATCTTTTTTATATACTCATCTGGCACATCTTTTTCCTGCTGAAAAATTCTTATGCTTCTTCTCTTTCTCGCAAGCTCTAAAAATTCCATACTTATTTGTTATCAAAATATGTGGTGTTTATCAATGAGAAAATTTTCTTTTAGACCATTTTTTAAGAAATATTAAAAATATAGCTGATACAATAAGTATTGTCAGTACTATCTTGACATACTTTTTTAAAAATTCAGCCTTGTAAGAGAGCTCTTCGGTAATCTCGCCATTGAAAGATTCATATTTTTTGAGGTAGTAATAGGCTCTGAGATAGTTTTTTTCTTCAAAATTTATTAAAAAGAGATTTAAAGCACCATAAGGTATATCAGCAAAATCAAGAGCCTTTCTAAAAAGCCCTTTTGCTTCTTTAAACTTCCCTTCATTAAGCCTTATAACGCCAATATTATTATACGCCTCAGCCTTTGCATTGGGGTCTGAAGACTCAACTACCCTGTAAAAATAATTTAGGGCTTCATCAATATTCCCTTTTTGAAACAGCAGATTTCCATACATTACAAATAAACGGTTTGAAGGATTTATATTTAATAGTTTTTGCATCTCCTGCTCTATTTTATTAATATCACCGCTCTCTTTATAGCCTGAAACATAAACAGGCGATATCTCTTTTATCTCATACTTTTTTATTAGTTCTTCAAACTTTTTATCCCTTTTAAGAAAGATCATAGAGTTATTGTCAAAATAAACGAGAGGATACTGATCTCTTATCTCTTCTAAAAAAAGCAAGATCTCTGGGTGATCAAAATCCATAAGAATGATGTCAATATCAAACTGCTTCATTATTTTCGAAAAGGCTTCCTTATCTTTAAAGCTTTTTGCATAAAGGGCTATAAAATCTAAAGGGTAGCAAAGCCTTCCATCCATTATGGGCTTAACCTGAGGATAGAGATCTTTAATAATATTTGCACCTGCAGCATAATAGTTAAAACAGTTACCAGAGATGGAGTTTTTCTTTATAAAATTTATAGCCCCTGAAGGATAAAAATAACTGGCAAGCCCAAACCCCTTTGGAATATTAATATTTTTCATATAATCAAGGCTACAGAATAGAAAAATAATAGTAAAAATGGGTATCTGGAAAAATCTAAAGATTTTTTTCATCTCCCATATCTCAGATATATAAAGGGTGGCAAAAAAAGCAGAAAGTGCAAAAAAATCGATAAATCTTACAAACCTTACAGAAAGCATCAGATAAAATAGATAAAAAGGAATAACTTTATACCCTTTAAAATTTATAAAAAGAAATAGGGTAAAAACTATTAGAGTTCCATAAAAGGATAGATAAATTTTTTGGTCTGAAGGCTGCCACTCATGAACCTCAATAAATTTAAATATATCCTTCGTAGCGCCAAAAAAGGGGTTTAAAACCTCAAAAAAAGGCTTAATCCCGTAAATAGAGAGAAGACTTCCAGCTATAAGAGAGACAATGAGCTTTAAAAAGCTCCTTTTAAGCTCTGGCTTTAACGGGATCAGGAGAAAAAGGTTTACAATACCGAGAATAAAACCTATGTGGCTATTAACCCATAAAATCTGATTGATAAACAAAAAGATTGATGCGTTTTTTGGAAGCCTGTAAAGAAGAAAAAGATTTATTGCAAAAAAAAGGTAAGTTAGATTATGAGGTCTAAAAAGAAGTCTATATCTTAAAGTAAAAAGAGATAGCAGAAAAATAGCTAAAGTAAGCCATGCGCTACTTTTTTTCTCATCAAATGTTAGATATATTATCAAAAAGCTTATGGTAACAACTACTGCCTGAAATAAAATTAGAGAGTCAAAACCAGTAAGACTATGAAAAAAACTCACAATCTCTGAATAAAGGATTGAGTAGTTATTGTAGGGATAGTCCGGGTAGGAGAAGGAAAAAAAGTTTCTTTTTAAAGGAGAGAATATACTTTCAAAATCAGAAAGCCTGAGATAGATAAACAGATCATAGTCTCTTACTTTGATTAAAGAAAACAGAAAAGCCGACAAAAAAACAAAGGCTGAAACTACTTTCTTCATTTCAGCCTATTTTATCATATAGTAAGACTTTTAAAAGCAAAAGTAGCGCCTTTGTTTCAATAAAAGGTGTTTTTTTTCTCGTTAAAATGTTTGTGCACCAACACCACCACCTACAGCTGACCAGAACTGACCTGTTTCTGCTTTGTAACCCCATCCGTAACTACTATTTACTTCACCTGGAGTTAAAGTAGTGTTAATTGATGATAGGTTGTTGAACGGGTTCTTCGGAAATGGGCCATTCATGAGAGTTCTTAGTCTTGCTACGGATGGATACTTTGGATTTCCACTAAATGCATTTTTTGCATAATAGATATTTATAGCACTTCTCACGCTTGCCAAAGCTCCCTTTACTGCATTCTTTTTTGCTTCAGTCTGCAGGTCAATAAACTTGGGCACCGCAATGGCGGCAACTATACCGATAAGAATCAGCACAATCACCAGCTCAATTAATGTAAAACCTTTTTTCCCTTTCATATAACCTCCTTCTTTTTTATTTTAAATAAATCATATATTACAAGGTTTGTCAAGGATTTTGGATAATTTTTCTTCTAAAAAATTAAAAATTAATCAATTTTTAACAAAAATATCAGGGCGTGGTTAAGTTCCTTAAGATCTTTGCAAAAGGTTAGCGGGCTATAACGATAAAGCTCCCTCTCACTTCCAAGCCCAACTCCGAGCGCTATAAAATCACAGCCACTGTTCCTTGAAAATAACCCATCTGTTATGGAATCTCCCACATAGATTATCTCATGGCTTTCCAATCTCCAATCCTTTTTTATTTTTTCCATAATCTCACTGTCAGGCTTGGGCAGATAACCCTCTTCTGCACCAGTAATAAAATTAAAATACTTTGAGACATCAAGATAATCCAGTAGCTCCTTTGCGAAGCTTACCTTCTTGTTGGTGATAAGCCCAACCATTATGCCGTTATCCCTTAACAACCCCAGTATATCCTTAACTTCTTTAAATAAAACTGTTCTTTGAAGATATCTTTCCTTATAGTAGGCACGGTAGAGCCTTACCCCCTCTTCAACGAGCTCTTGGGGCACAATTTTTCTAAACCCTTCCGAAAGCGCAGGTCCTATAACCTTTTTTATTTTTTTTACAGGCAGCTCTTTTAATCCGAGAGTGTTAAGCGCATAGTTAAAGCTTTCGTAGATTATGTCAAAACCATCTACCAGTGTCCCATCAAGGTCAAAAAATACAGCCCTGTAACCTCCTCTTTTACTCATTATTTTTTTTAAATCATTGAAATCTCTGAAATAAAACCTGCTTTTTGTCTCTATTTCATTAAATATTCTTCTTCTGGCAAAAAATACATCCACATGGCGGGAAGAGCATAGATCTGAAAGGCCATCTCCCACATATATGAGCTCTTTGTAATTCTTTCTAAAGCCCTTAATTATCTCGCTTTTACAGCTACCGCATTTAAAACAGGATTCATTATGATAGGGAAATTCCATCTGGTACACACCATCTTTTCTAAAAAGCCTGTTAGAATAGAAGGAGATATTAAGGTCATGCCTCTTAAGAAACTCATTAATGTAAAGATCAAATCCATCGCTAACTATGGTAATATCATGGCTTTTGTCATTAACCCATTTTGCAAACTCAGAAAATCCCGAAGTCTGACGTATATACTTTTTTATCAGTGTGCTCAAATTTGCCCCATCCAGTGAAATAGCAGGTCCAAGAATCTGTTTATATATTTCAAAATTGGTAATCTTTTTCTGTTGATAGATCCGATCTATCTGATCGTACTTTTGAGGAAGAAGCTCCCTTAGTATGTTACTACCTATGTCTATGCTATTAACTGTGCCATCAAAGTCGCAGATAATAAGCGTTTTTTTCATAAGAATATTTTACAATATTCTGCAATTAATAAAAATTCTATTTGTAAAGTTTTACAAAATAAGTAAAATATTTATTGAATGAAAAAGCGGGTGCTTGTAGTAGATAACAACCATTTCTTTCTGGAAACCATCAAGAAGTTTCTCGAAGAAAAGGGTTATAACGTAACATCTCTTGACGACCCGCTCCAGGCGCTCGAAATCGTTAAAAAACAGAGCTTTGATTACATTCTTGTTGACCATATAATGCCTAAAATTGATGGGGCAAGGCTCTGCAGCTATCTTAAAGAGCACCCCAATCTTAAAGAGACGCCTGTTATAATCCTTACAGGAGTTGCCATCGAAGCCTCTTCGAGAGTTAAGGAGATTAATGCCGATGCATACGTAGCCAAAAGCCCGATCCCGAACTTTATGGCAGATGTATTCTCAGTTATACAATCCTATGAAGATAATCAGAATGTGGATGATCTGAAAGAGAAGGTGGTGGGAATTGAAAAGATATACCCCCGTGAGATGACAAAAGAGCTAATGGAGATAGAAACCCACCTTAACCAGATACTCTCCACCATGACCGAAGGCATTATTGAATGTGACAGTAACTACAAAATATTCTTTGCCAACAAGGCAGCTCTTAAGTTTTTGAACCTTGATGAGAAAGATGTTATAGGCAAATCTTTCTTTGACATACTGAAAAATCAGTTTAATATTGAGGTGGAAAAGCTTTTTCCCGAAAGCAGTTTTGTTATCTCAGAAAGAACCTTTTCAGATCAGTTTTGCCTTTCAATAAGAGAAAAAACCTTTTGCATAAATGTAAATGCTCTTAAGAGCAAAACCATAGAAAACGGCATTCTGATTGTGCTCGAAGATATTACAGATCTTACTAACAGGATTAACGAACAGAACATTATAAACAATTTCGCAAAAACTCTAATCTCAGAGCTTGAATTAGAAGATGTTGTTAAAAATATGGTTTCCAGCTTTAATGCCTTTATTAATGCCGACACTATAATCTTTATGCTATTTAAGGACAACGAGGATATTATAGTGAAGGATGTTTATGGGCTTAATAACAAGCTGGCACCGAACAATGTTTTTAATCTGGATTTTCTATATGATAGATGCATCGATTCGCCCAATAAACCCTATTTTTTCAGCGATAGTCAGAAGATAAAGGAAAAACTTAAGCCGGTTATTGAAAAGCTTGGATATAATCCGAGCTATGCGCTGGTTCAGTCTATTAAGTTTCAACATCAGTGTCTGGGAATCTTGCTATTTCTTAATAGAGATAAGGAGTTTAATAACTTCTCCATGCCCTTGTTTCAATCGCTTATTAACTTTTCCAGCATAGCCCTTGAAAATGCTCTCAGATACAGGAGGCTGAAAGAGCTTAATCTCTGGCGTCAGAACTATATGGCAAATATATCTCACGAGCTAAGAACACCGCTTACCATTGTAAAGGGGTTTAACGAAATATTAGTAAGCGATATGATCAAAGATGAGCAGAGTAAAAAGGCAATACTTAATAACATGTTAAATGAGGTTAATAACCTTGCAAGGTTAATAGATAATCTTCTGACCATAAGCAAATTTGAAAAGATACCTACCATTTTAAAAATCAAACATGCTCAGGTATCTCTGCATGAGTTAATTAACGAGTCTATGGAACTTTTAAAAGCTGAAGCATCATCAAAAAATATCATTTTTCGTACCTTTTTCTCCAACGAGGAGCTAATTGTTGATGGCGATAAGGATCTACTTTTACAGTCTTTTTATCATCTCCTATCCAATGCCATAAAATATTCAAAAAAAGACAGTAAGATTGAGATAATTACCTCAGCAAATGCAAATCTCGGATATGTGAAGATCAGAGACTACGGTAGAGGTATTCCTCCCGATCAGATTGACAGCGTATTTGAAAAGTTTTACATGGTAGATGCAGGTCCCAGTAAAACCACCAGAGGGACAGGGCTTGGGTTATACCTGGTAAGAGAGATAATAAATCTTCATCACGGAAATATTCAGGTTGACAGCACATTAAACAGCGGAACAGTTTTTACTATAAAACTTCCTTTGGGCACAGAGTTAGCCCTTTAAAAATCCGTTATAACTGCTAATTGCTTCTTTTAAAATCCCCTTATCCACAGTCTCGCCATAAACGGCTTTACCAATATCTTTAAGTAGTACCCATTCTACTTCTTTATGCCTTCTTTTTTTATCGTAATAAAAAGTTTCCGTAAGCTCTTCAGATGGATTTATCTTCAGATCATATCCCAAACATTTCAAAGTTTTGATAATTCTTTCAGTCTTTGTGAGGTTTAGATAACCTTTAAGAAAGCTCAGATAGCTCTCAAAGGCAAGCCCCTTTGCAACAGCAAAGCCATGTTTTATTTTCCAGTTTGCAAGTTTTTCTAATGCGTGACCGAGAGTATGTCCAAAGTTAAGAATGGCTCTAAGCCCGGACTCCTTTTCGTCTTTGCAGACCACCTTTATCTTTATCTCCTGAGCAGTAGAAACCAGATTTGTAAGCAGATGGGGCTCTTTTTCGATTATCCCCTCTGATCTTTCGGCTATTAGGTTAAATAAACTTTTATCTGCAATAAGTCCTGCTTTAATTACCTCAGCCATACCTGATAGATACTCTTTATCATCAAGAGTAGTTAATAAGCTTATGTCAGTTAAAATTAGTTCTGGCTGGTAAAAGCTTCCCACAAGGTTTTTCCCAAATCTTAGATTAAAGCCTGTTTTTCCACCAATGGAGCTATCAACCATAGAAAGCAATGTGGTGGGGATATGTATAAGCTTCATACCTCTATGATAAGTAGAAGCAACAAACCCACCCAGATCTCCAACTACCCCACCTCCAAAGGCTATAAGCAACGAACCTCGAGTGGCGCCTTTTTCCGCCAAAAAATTATAAATATTTTGAATGGTTTTAATGTTTTTATATCTCTCCCCATCTTTTATAATCAGGGGGGTAAAGGCTTTGTCTAAAGCTTCTTCTAACTTTTTTCCCCAGAGCTCCCATACATAATCATTTGATAATACGAAAATACCATTGTTTATGGGCAGAAACTCTTTTAATCTATATAAGATTTCTCTACCTGATATCAGCTTTATAATCTTCTCTTCCGATCTTATCTTTATGATCTTTTCTTCCATTTTACATACTCTTTTATAATCTCTCTGGAGATATCATCAATCTTTTTATCATCGGATTTTAATATCAGATCAGCCTTTTCATAAAAGGGCGCTCTTTTTTTTAAAATCTCCTCAATCTGGTTATATTTTTTATCTTTGAGAAGAGGTCTTCTTGAAATCTCTGAAGCATTAAGTCTTTTTAGTATGGTTGAAGGTTCGTTTTTAAGATAAACTACAAAACCTGTTTTTTTCATCAGCTCTAAGTTGTCAAAAAAACAGGGTACACCACCACCAGTGCTGATTATAACCTTTTTTAGTAAAGAAAGCTCCTTTAATAGCTCTCTTTCTTTTTCTCTAAAATACTCTTCGCCTGACTGTTCAAAAATATCTTTTATAGTCCTCCCCTCTCTCTGCTCAATCAGTTCATCCATGTCAATATGTTTATAAGACAGAAGCTTTGAGAGAGACCTGCCAACTGAAGATTTTCCTGCGCCCATAAAGCCTAAAAGATAGATCTTTTCCATATATGGCTTATAGATTTAAGATAGGAGTTAAAATTATTTTCTATCTCCTTCATGTTGTCTGAGCCAAACTTTAATAAAAACTCATTCATAATACCAAAGGCGAGCATAGCCTCAGCCACAACAGCACAGGCAGGAACAGCTGTTACATCAGACCTTTCAAATGCTGCAGATTCTTTTTTTAAAGTTTTTAAATTAAAGGAGCAAAGCGGTGATCTTAGTGTAGGGATTGGTTTCATAAAACAGGTAAAAACAATATCTTCTCCATTACTAATGCCGCCTTCTACCCCCCCTGCGTGGTTTGATCTTCTGAAGGAGCCTTTTTTCTTTTCAAAGAATAGCTCATCCTGAAATTTTGAGCCAGATTTTTTAGAAAATAAAAAGCCCCCTCCGAGAGATACAGCCTTTACTGCCTGTATGCTCATCAAAAGCGCACTAAGTTTTCCATCCAGCTTCCTGTCATACTGTATATGAGATCCAAGTCCAGGGATAAGGTTGGTAGCTACAACGGTAAATATGCCGCCCAGCGTGTCCCCACTTTCTGAAAATTTATCAATCTGTTTTTTAACATTATTAATAGTTTTTTCATCAGCTGGCATTCTTAGATCGTTTTTTTCGGCTGTTAAAAAAAGATCCTCAGCTTTTACCTTTTTACTCAGTAGCCCCTCAAGCTCCTTTTGAGGATCCATGCCATACCCGCCTATCTGCCATACAAAGCTGTAAATATTTATGCCAAAATATCTGAGAAATATTTTACAGAGGGCTCCTACAGCGACCCTTGCAGCTGTTTCCCTTGCGCTTGCCCTTTCAAGAATATCCCTTATATCCTCTCTATTGTATTTTAATATTCCAGCCAGATCCGTGTGACCAGGTCTTGGTTTAAGAACCATTCTATCTTCTGTAAATTCGGCAAAAGGAGACATCAGTGCTTCCCAGTTTTGATAATCATTGTTTATTATCTCCATTGTTATAGGTGCACCTGTTGTTTCAGAGAATCTGACACCAGAGCTGATTATGACCTTGTCGGACTCAATTTTCATTCTGCCTCCTCTACCATATCCGATCATACGCCTTTTCAGCTCATTATTAATAAAAGAGGGGTCAATTTTGACCCCTCCGGGATAGCCATCTATTATTGCGGTGAGCTTCGGTCCGTGTGACTCACCGGCCGTAAGAAATCTCATGACGCTTCCACCTCTTTAATCTGCCTTATTATGCTTGGTGTAAGAAATATCAGTAGCTCTCTGTTTTCAACAGATTTAGCCTCCTTTTTGAATAGCCAACCAATTACAGGTATATCCATAAGAAAGGGAACTCCACCTTTGCTAACAGTCTCTTTATTTCTGATTATACCGCCAATAACTATTGTCTGTCCATCTCTTACAAGTATCTCTGTAGTTGCCTCATTTTTATCTATACTCGGAACTCCGCCTGCGCTTCTGATTGCAGTATTGGGATTGTTATTGCTTACCTTTACCTTTAAAATAATAGAGTTGTCAGGTGTTATTCTTGGCGTAACTGTTAGCTGTAAGGTTGCGTCAATAAACTGAGTCTGAGTACCTTTATCTGAAAGAGTCTCATAGGGGATAGATGAACCCTGCTGAATATTTGCCTCAATATTATTTAGAGTGGTTATTTTTGGTCTTGACAGGATCTTCCCCACACCCTTGTTTTCCATAGCGGATAGCTGAATATCAAGCCCTGCGCCAGATCTGAGGTTTACAAGGGCAAAGTTA
>JBEQAF010000041.1:0-17561 GCA_041640455.1 bacterium | reverse complement strand
GTAATGGAGCTGTCGGGCTGTTTTCTTAAAGAGGTGGGCACAACAAACAAAACAAAAATTCAGGATTATGAGAAAGCCATAACAGATAATACAGCCCTCATACTTAAGGTTCACAGAAGCAATTTCCGCTTAGAAGGTTTTGTAGAGGATCCAGAAACAGGTAAGCTACTTGAGCTGGCTAAAAGATACGGGATACCTTTCTATTATGACATAGGTAGCGGAGCCTTACCGCTGATAAAAAAATTTGATAGTCAGGAGCCAGTTATAAACGACTTTAAAGATGATAATACAATTCTATCTTTCAGTACTGACAAGCTTTTAGGTGGCTGTCAGGGAGGAGTGATTTTAGCCAGTGATGATTATCTCGAAAAGATGAAAAAACATCCCCTATACAGGGCAATAAGACCGGATAAGTTTACCATATATTATCTTGAAAGGCTTTTTTTTCATATATCAGGTGGCAACTATGACTATGTTCCTGTTTTGCGGATCATATTGCAGAGTCAGGAGGAGATTAAAAGGAAAGCTCAGTATATATATGGTGCCTTAAAGAAGCTGGCTGGAAATAAGCTTTTTATTGAAGTTGCAAGGGATAACTCAGCCTTCGGCGGTGGCAGTCTGCCCGCAAAACAGCTGCCCACATATGTAATAAGATTTAGAACGGAGATTTTAAAGGATGAAGAGATAAGAAGGCATTTTCTTGATCAGAATCCAGCTGTAATCATCAGGCAGAAAGAAGGATTTAATATAATTGATTTACGAACTGTGGAAAGAGTCGAGCTTAAGGATCTTATAAAAGCCTTTGATCAGTTAGTAGGAAAGATTAGCTGATATTTTCAGCCGCTGGTAGCATAATATAAAAGGTGGAACCAGGAAAAGTCTCGGGGTCATAGCCTTCGCTCTCCACCCAGATCTTCCCCTTATGGGCTTCAACAAATCCCTTAGCAATTGATAAGCCTAAGCCGCTACCCTTTATAGTATTAGTTTTTCCTGCGCTGGGTGGTGGGGGCAGAGTAAAAAACTCGTTGAAAACCTTATCAAGGTTAAATTTAGAAATTCCGCAACCTTCGTCTCTGATAGCAAGTCTAACATACTGAGTTTTTCCTTCCTGAACTGTATCAGCAGAGATATAAATTTTGCCGTTCTCTTTTGTAAACTTAATGGCATTAACAATAATGTTTCTTAAAACAGTCTCTATCTTTTTTACATCAATATTCAGAATGGGTAGATTATTCATCTCTGTCATAATTATCTCTATGTTTTTTGTTTTCAGGAAGTGATCAAACTCAGGTAGCAGAGACTGCAGAAGCATCTTAATGGAGGTGAGTGTTGGGTTGAGGGTAATCTTTCCTGCTCGCAGTTTCAGAAGCTCCATAATCTCCTCAGTAAGATTAAGCAGCCTTTTAGAAGCCCGCTCTATGGCTTCCACTATGTCGTAGGAAACATTGGATTTTTTGATTACCGGGTCGTTTTTAATAATACTTATATAACCCTGAATTAATGAGATAGGTGTTTTAAGCTCATGAGAGATGGTAGAGAAGAACACATCTTTCAAACTGTCAATCTTTTTAAGCTCTTCATTTGCCTTTTCGATGGTTATCAGGGCGTTTTCAAGTTTTTCGTTAGATATCTGAAGGGCTATCTGGGTGGACTGGTATTTGTTTATCAGATTTTCAAGCTCTTTATTTTTCTGCTTAAGTTCGGTGGTAAACCTTATCCTCTCTGTAATATCCTGAAAAGTTAGGCTAATAACTTTTCTCCCCCATTCTGAGGTCTCAAGCAGGTTGGCTTCAACGGAGCAGAAGATCTCCTTCCCCTGAAGATCCATTAATTTCAAGTTTTCCAGAAAACAGTTCTCCCCATTCTCCAGCACATCTTTAATAAGATTCTTAAATAACAACATAGACTCGTCTGGAATAATTTTTGTAACGCTCTGCCCGATAACCTGAGATTCTGCATTAAAATGAAAGATCTTATAAAAGCCAGGATTTACGAATACTATCTTCTCATCTCTGATAACAGCTATACCAATATTGGTCTTTTCAATAATCTTTCTAAGTTTTTCCTCCTCCTTATAAAGCTTTGATAGAAGCTCTTCTTTTTCTTCAAAGCTTTTTTTAAGCTCAACAACCATCTTATTCATAGCTTCGCTGATAGAGGAAAACTCCGATTCGGTTTCTGTAAGCTGAGCCTCTTCAAAAATACCATCTTTTATCTTATTAACCTGATTCAAAAGGGCAGAAACATGATTAAAAACCTCTTTTTTGTAGAAATAATAGATGAGAAAAAGCCCAAGAAAGCCAGCAAGAGCTGAAGAGAGCGTCATTCTAAAAAGGACGAAAAGCACCTTCTTATAAATAATATCATCTTTGAATGCCGCAACAATATATCCGGTTTTGGTCATTTTACCGTCTGTTATGGGTTTTGAAATCACATTTATGACACCGTATGGTTGTAAGGTAATTTTTGAGGTTTTGCTTATAAGCAGCTCGTCATGCCTGAGGGGCAGTCGGCTCCCTATTAGTATGGGGTCAGAATGAAATAATATATAACCACTATCATCTACAATGGAAATAAATATGGTAAACTCGTCCGTAATCTCATTTTCAAGCTCCTCGTTAATTGAAGGTAATTCTCTTATAGGTATGCCCAGAGAGGTCAGCCTCTCCACAGAAGATTTTATCTTGTCTATCTTTTCGTTCATGCTTTTCAAAATACCGGTTTTTAGATCCACATAGTAGCCAAACAGATTTAACGAAAGAGACAGAAAAAACTGAACAAACATGGCAATAAAAAGGATTAGAAAGAGCTTTTTTATGAGGGGTGTTTTAATCTTATCTAACACTTTTAAAATTATAATATTTATTATATGATATATCAACCAGTATGCGTTACTTAATCCTACAAAATAGGGAATAAAATTTATCATAAGGAGAAGCTGTGTTAATATCATTTGTTGGACATTCGGGTTCTGGAAAGACCACGCTGATAGAAAAGCTAACAGCACTTTTTTCAGAAAAAGGCATCTTGGTAGGCACCATAAAACATACAGACCATGACTTTGAAGCAGACAGAGAAGCCAGCGATTCATACAGGCACTTTAATGCAGGTGCTATAGCCTCAATGATAATCTCGCAGGAAAAACTGGCATTTTTTAAAAGAGGGGAGAAAGACTCATTACCCTATCTGGCTCAGAAATATTTTTCCGACTGCGAGATTATACTGGCAGAGGGTTTTAAAAAAGAGGATGTGATTAAAATAGAGGTTTACAGGAAGGAGCTTGGCAAAGAGCCATTTTTCAAAAGTTTAAAAAATGTAATTGCAGTAGCAACCGATAAAAAACTGGATGGCATAAAAAACATTGATATTAATGATATAAAAGCCATATATGATTTTATTGTTTCTCTAAAAGGCTGATTTTATTGGCTGGGGCGGGAGGCATCGAACCTCCAAACTCCAGAGTCAAAGTCTGGTGGCTTTACCAAATTCGCCTACGCCCCAATAGTTTCTGCTTTAAATACTTTATAGCTTATAAAGCTCTGTTTTGCTTCCCTGTATGCAATCTCTGCATCTTCAGGGCTACCAAAAATGCCAAACACCGATGATCCGCTTCCTGTCATCATGGCTTTTAAAGCCTTATTATTATACAGAAAATTTTTTATTTTTTTAATCTCAAAATATTTTTCTTCCACAACAGCCTCCAGATCATTTGACATAATACTGATAAGCTCTTTAAGTGAAATGGAGCCTTTTTTAAAAAAAGCTGGTTCTGAAATATTGCTTACCAGCGAGTAAGCCCATTTTGTATTTACAGAGAAATCTGGTTTTATAACTACCAGATTTAAAGCAGGAAAGGATTTGAAGGGGAAAACCCTCTCACCTATCCCTTCCAGAAAGGCAGGCCTGTTAAACAGGAAAAAGGGCACATCTGCCCCCACCCGATTTGCAATTTCTGATATGAGCTCTTCTTTTAGCTCAATTTTATAATTTTTAACAAGCTCTTTAATGAAAAAAGCCGCATTACTGCTACCCCCACCCATGCCTGAACCCTCGGGGATAACTTTTTTTAAACCAATACTAATAACCGTGTTTTTTGGTATAAAATTTCTAAAAATTTGATAGGATTTATATAAAGTTGTCTTATCATCGGAGCAATCTATTTCTGGCTCAAAATGCTGAATAAGCCCATCCTTTCCCTGATTGAACTCTATGGTCATCTCATCATATACTGTGATTGGCACATTAATCATATTTAGTAGATGATACCCATCTTTTCTTTTTCCGATAATTTTTAGATAAAGATTAAGCTTGGCATTGCAGTAGATCATTATTACTCTCCCACAATAAAGGTGGTCAAAAATCCTGACTTTTTGAGCTCCTCCTGATATAGTCTTGCCTCTTCAATGCTTTTAAATTCGCCTACTCTGACTCGATAAAATAACTCATCCTTCTTCTGAAACTCTACAATCTTTGCCTTTTTATTATTTTTCTCAAATCTTTCTTTTAATCTGACTGCATTTTCATAAACTTTAAATGCGGCCACCTGAACAGAATAAAGCCCGAGAAGATAAGAAGATGGCTTTACATATAAAATTTTGCCATCCTCCTCTTTGAGATAGCCCAGAACTTCTATCTCTACAGGCGCAGTTCCATGCTTAACCATATCCAGCACCTGAGCCGCTTTAAATGATAAATCTATAATTCTGCCTTCAACAAAGGGACCTCTATCGTTTAATCTGACTATACATTCCTTCTTGTTTTTTAGATTGGTAACCTTTACATAAAGTCCTAAAGGCAGGGTTTTGTGAGCTGCAGTCATATCATACATATTATAAATCTCTCCAGTTGATGTGGGGTAACCGTGAAAATCTTCACCATACCATGAGGCGATGCCTTTTTCTACATAATCATCCGCCTTTGCCGGTTCAATGGGATTGTAATATCTGCCCATGCGTTCATAGGGCTGTAAAACGCCTGGATTTGATGCATAAACAGCCGATTCTAACAGAATAATAATAATGACTATAAATAAAATTTTAATCTTCCGAAACAAAAAACTTTTCATTCAGCTTACTCCTTATTTTTGTAAATACTACTTATCTCACCGGCATATAAATGTGCCAATCTAATTGGTTCAGGTAGTCGGTATTTATCTACCAGTGACATTATTATCTTCACAGAGCTATCAATGTCAATAAGATTCCCCGGTGATATAAAAATAGGCTTAACCCCTTTTCTGGTTCTAAGAACTGCACCGATTTTTTCATCCCTATCAAACAGATAGCTATAAGAGCCAGGCTCTTCAGCAGGTTGATTAAATCTGCCACATAGCCTCTTCTTTGCGCAGCCGATAACAGGTTTTTTAATTATAACTCCCAGATGACAGGCTATACCAAAACGTCTCGGATGTGCAATCCCCTGCCCATCTACAAGCACAATATCAAAATTATTTTTCAGTTTACTAACTGCCTCAAGGGTTGAATCAATCTCCCTGAATGAGAGAAATCCAGGAATATAGGGGAACAAAATTTTTTTTTTGAAAAGGCCTTTTCTACAAGGGCTTTTTTTTCTGTATCGTAAAGGACTGCGGCAGAGACTATCTCGCCGGTTTTTAAAATATAAGAGGAGTCAAGGGCTAATACATATCCCCCGGCAAAGTCATAGGGTTTAAGCTCTATCTCCCTGCTTAAGGATTCCTGAAAAGCCTTTAGCTTTTCTAACTCCATATGCCCGATATAGGGTGCTGACAATATTTGCATCTGCCTGATTCTATCTCTATTTTCTTTATATAAAAACCTATGCGCTCAATAATTTTTTTTCTACAGGATGGGCAAAAGGTAGATTCCCCCTCTTCCCCGGGAATATTACCAGTATAGACATAGTTGAGCCCCTCAGCAAGCCCGAGATTTCTTGCCATCTGCAAGGTTTTTACAGGAGTTTTAGGAACATTCAAGAGTTTGTAGGTGGGATAAAACGCAGTCACATGCCATGGTGTGTCAGCTCCAAGCTCCTGCTTGATAAAACGGGCAATCTTTGTTAGCTCATCTTCACTGTCATTGTATGTGGGGATAATAAGGGTAGTAAGCTCAATCCAGATATCCAGTTTTTTGTATTTTAAAATACTTTCCAGAACACCCTTTAGAGATGCACCGCATACCTTTCTATAAAAATCCTCTGAAAACCCTTTTAGATCAATATTTGCTGCATCAAGGTAAGGTTTTATATCTTCAAGCGGCTTATCTTCAATATATCCGTTGGTTACAAACACATTTTTAATCCCCCGTTCCTTTGCAAGAACAGCTGTATCATAGGCAAATTCATAATAGATAGTTGGCTCTGTATAGGTATAGGATATGCTCTGACAGCCCTTGTTGTAGGCATCTTCCACAATCTCTTTTGCAGTAAATATACTGCCCATAATAATATCCTCTTCTCGTGGAGACTGGGATATCTCATAGTTCTGACAGTGGAGACATTTAAAATTACAGCCCACTGTAGCGATGGAGTAAGATCTGGAAGATGGTAAAAAATGAAAGAGAGGTTTTTTTTCTATGGGGTCTATGTTTTTGGCTATAAGCCGCTCATAAACGAGGCTATATAATATACCTCCAGAATTTTTTCTAACCGCACAGATCCCCTTTTTCCCGTCTGCAATCTGGCAGTTATGTCTGCACAGATGACAGATTACCTTTTTATCTTCAAGCTTTTGGTAATACTTAGCTTCCTTCATCTGACACCTCCTCTGCAAGCTTTTGTTTAAACTCCTGATAAAAGAGGCAACAGCCAATAAATGCAGAGATTATTATGGGACCAAGAAATATACCTATCAGACCAAAAGCCTTGATGCCTCCGAAAAGACTGAAAAAGGTTAAAACAAGATGAAGAGAAAGATACTGATGGAGAAATATGGGTCTAACAAAATTGTCTACCAGACTTATAAAAAACACACCTACAATTATTACAAGAACACCCTTGAGAATTAATCCCTGTGTTAACAAATAGATTGCAAGAGGAACCCATACAAGGGCACTGCCCACCATAGGTACCAGAGATGCCAGAGCAACTGCGAGTCCTAAAAGTAGAGATGATTTTATGCCAATGAAATAAAAGGATATAAAAGCCACCAGCCCCTGCACAAATGCGGTAAGCAGGACCCCCAGAAATGTGACAAGTATAACCTTTTTCAGATTTGAAAAATAATAGTTAATCTCATTTTCTGAGAAAGGGAGCAGGTTTCTTAACAGATCACCGAATGCCCTGCCGTCTTTTATCATAAAAAAGGTAGTAAAAAAGATGATAAACAGATCAAAAAACTTGGATGGTAGCTCAAAAAGTATATGTTCTGCTCTGGTAATTATAATAGTGCTTATCTCTTTTAGCTTGGCAGCAAAAAACACTTTTAGATCCACCGTCTGAACACCCAAAGCATCTTCAATTCTTTTTAATGTTTTCTGTATCCATGGATGATTAACAATATCAATAATACTTATATGCTTATCCTGAATGATCTCTTGAGCAAAATCAATGGCTTCTGAGATGATAAGGGTTACTATGGATATGCCGGGTATTATAACTATAAATATGATAAAAATAAGGGTTAATGAAGCAGAAAGCACCTCCCGTTGTCTGGTAATTTTTAAAAAATATTTGTGAAGGGGATAGAAAAGAATGCTGAATATGACTGACCACAGTATAGGGAATATAAAAGGATTTATGACTCTATATATTAAATAAAAAAGGGCTAAATAGATCCCCCAGAGAAGGATAAGCCCGATTGGCTTTGATTGAGGCATATTAAGATTTTACTCCTTGCTATTAAATAGTTCAAAATTTATATTTTTTAAAACCGTATTAAAGCCCGAACCGGACGACTTTTTTATCTCCGATGAAGCTATCTCATCGTCCGGTATAATCTTCCCTTTGAAAAGCTGCCTTTCAAAAGCCCTTACTACCGAAGTCCAGTTCCCCTGTTGATTATCTCTTTCAATTGCAAGTTTAAAGCTGTTTAGCTTGGCATCCATATTGTCGAGAAAGTGCAGTATTAAGCCTTCCAGAACTTTGGGTTTTTTGGGGGAGCCAAACTCATATTCACCATGATGGCTGAGAAGCACATGTCTTATATATACAAGAAGATCCTTAGGAAATCCTTTAATTAAATCGGCTTTTTTTGAAATCTGCTCATCAAGCAAAATTATATGACCTAATAGTTTCCCTTCATCTGTATAGGTAGGTATAAGGCTGAAGTCAAGCTCCCAGATCTTGCCCAGATCATGTATGAGAGCTGAAAACACAAGAACGTCTCTGTTAATATTATTTTTATAATATTTGTAAATTAGCTCACTCAGGTGAGCAACGTTGACAGAGTGCTCCAGCAGACCACCCTTATAGGCGTGATGAAGGCTTTTTGCCGCAGGATAGATTTTAAACTTTCTTTCTGTCTCGCTGTCATTAAAAATCAGGTGAAAAAGCTGATTTAAATATTTATTTTTGATAGACCTTCCCATCCCCGTATAGTTCTGCCAGAGCTTTTCAATATCAAGGCCTGAGTCGGGCATAAAATCTTCAATATTTATTGATTCGACCGATGATATCCTTTTTATGTCAGAGATAACCAGCTGAAGAGAGCCCTGAAAAAGCTGGGTTACCCCCTTAACCTTAACAAACTCCTCCTTGTCAAAGTTGTTTCCCAGAATGTCAATTCGGTCCCATATTTTTGCATCCATGGTGCCGGTTTTGTCTGATAACTTTATACTTAGATAAGATTTTCCGGTTTTGCCAATGCCCATTACCTTTTCATTGACGAAAAAGATATCATCCACATTCTCGTTCTCTTTAAGCTGCTGAATAAATTTTCTTGTCATATTACCTTCCTGATAGATTAATAATAATTCTTGCTGTGTTCACACCATCTGCTGCAGAGCTTATAATACCTCCCGCATATCCTGCCCCCTCACCACAAACAAATATATTTTTTGCATTTATTACCATGTGATTTTCATCTCTTCTAATTCGTATGGGAGATGATGTTCTTGTTTCCGGGGCAAGAAGAATGGTCTCATCTGATAAAACACCTTTAAGTTTTATATCAAAATCCTTTAATGCCTCTTTAAAATATATATATTTATGAGCGTAAATCTCCCAGAGGGGGAAAGCGGTCAGCCCTCTCGGATAAGAGCTCTCTGCTTTTTCTGTTCTAATTTTTCTCTCAACAAAATCTCTGGTAGTGCAGAAAGGTGCCTGATAACCGCCACCGCCGGCAATAAAACATTTTCTTTCAACCTCACGCTGAAGCATTATACCACCAAAGGGTTCATTATTCCAATCCTTTGGAGAAAGGGATATTACCAGCCCTGCATTGCCAAATATGTTATCTCTTTCATAATTGCTCATGCCGTTTAATACAAGCATCTCTTTTTCCGATGAGGCTGGTATCACGTATCCGCCCGGACACATGCAGAATGTATAAACACTTCCTTTTATTGAGTCAAAGTATTTTGACAAAAAGAAATCGGCGGGGGGAAGATATTTTGCCTTATCTCCATACTGGTTACGGTTTATAAGCTTCTGTCTGAGCTCCATCCGAAAGCCCATGGCAAAACCCTTAGGCTCCAGAATAATCCTCTGTCTGGCAAGCTCTTCAAAAACATCTCTTGCAGAGTTTCCCACTGCAAGCACAAGGTAATCTGATTCAAGCTCTCTTTTATCTGTCCTGATACCCAATAGGGTTCTGTCTTTACTAAGAATAGGAGATATAAACCGCTCCTGAAAGCTCATATTTACACCAAGAGATATAAGCCTAACTCTCAGATTTTTTAAAATTTTTCTAAGTAGATTTGTTCCGATATGAGGTTTGTTTAGATAGGCAATCTCATCAGGTGCTCCAGCATTAATAAGCTCATCTATAATAAACTGGTGGAACTCATATCTTGTTCTTGCTGTGAGCTTTCCATCTGAAAATGTGCCTGCGCCACCTTCTCCAAACTGGATATTGGAGTTCTCATCAAGAAGCCCCGAATGGAAAAATTTTTCCACATCAACTATTCGTTCTTCTACGCTTTTTCCTTTCTCAATTATAGTTACATCAAGTCCGTGAATGGCTAAAAAAAGCCCACAAAATATCCCTGCTGGTCCCATGCCTACTACAACTATTCGTTTTTTATCTTTAATCTTGATGGGAAAATAATTATTTTTTGTCTCCTCAATCTCTTTTAATAATTTTAGCATATCCGGACCGGGAGGATTTTTTGTTTTAAAGTTTATCCTGTATATCCATCTGATGGCAGATTTTTTCCGGGCATCAAGAGATTTTTTCTCTATATTGTAATACAGAAGCTCCTCTTCCTTAATTTTAAGTGAAAAAAGAAGGCTTTCCCTGACATAATTTAGATTGTCTTTTTCAGGCGGAACTGAGATCTCAATCTGATACATGGGCATTGAAAGGTAAGGTTATTTTATAACTGCCTCTGCCAAGCTCGTCCAGATTAATCTCTATTTTTCCGTCCATATTCTTTAATCCCAGTATGCTTCTGGTAAAACTGATGGCATTTTCATCTTTTAATGTAAGATTAAAAAACTCTGAGAGGTTCTGACAGGCGGGTTCAATCCGGCTCTGAATTATAGTTATTAAGTATTCATCAGCTTGGCAGAAAACCGATATCTCAAGGCTACTGGATTTTTGAGAGCAGTAAACAATTTTTTCAAAGAGGTTAAAAAATAACTCATAAAGGAGCCCTCTTTTTCCAAAACAAAGAGGCAGGTTTTTCTGATAGCTGGTTTTAATGTAAATATCCTTTTCCTTAATCTGCGTTTTTAATCCTGAAAGAGCCAGTTTTATAACTGTTTTTAGAGAAAACTTTTCTTCCTGATAGTAATCTTGGGGATGTTTCAATATGTCTATCTCATGTTTTATCTCATCTATTTTTTTTAGTATAGAGTTAAATACTCGCTCTTCATCGGCTTTATCCACATATCCCTTTTTAAGAAGCTCCACATAATTGGTAATGGACTGGAGAGAGTTTTTCATTTTGTGAGAAATTTTACCAAAAAAAGCAGTCAGATCTGCTGCCCTAACCGAGTAGGTATGATCTGACATAATTACTCTGCCCGTTTTTTTATCAGCCAGTTCGGAGGCGTAAAATCCAATTGCCCGCTCTATTTTGTTTATCTTTTCAATAATATCGTCAAAGCTGAAGGGTTTTCTTATTATGTCCACAATATTTTCAGGACATTCGGAGATATTTATCACATCACTGTCTGCGGCAGTAAAAAGAAATACGGGCTTTTTAATATTTCTTGTCAGCAGCTCTTTTGATAATGATATCCCGTCAACCTCGGGCAGGTAATAATCAATTATAAAAATGTCAGGAAGATATCCGCTTTCTATATGGGCAAAAAGCTCCCTGTGATTTCTGGCTGTCCTGACGTTGTAATTAGCCCTGGATAATCCAAACTGAAGAAGGGTTAGGATCTCTTCATCATCATCGATGATAAATATATGTTTTTCCATCTATTTAAAGTAAATCTTTAGCTCATCTACCAGCCTGTTTATTTCCCTGTTTTTATTGTCTATCTCTTTAAACATGGAGTCTATAAAGTCATTTACTTCTCTGAACATTATGGATATATTTTTAAACTCATTAAACTCTTTGTCGTTAAAACTTAATACCTGCTTTGCAAGAGATCTAATATCTTCGTTTGCTTCAACTACCTGATTGCTCCCCTTCTCCTGCTCTTCCCCTGCGGTGGCAATTTTTTTTGCATTGTCTCGAATCTCCTCTATGGAACGGGACATATAGGTAACACCAGTTAGCTGCTCAGTAACAGCCTTCTCAATCTTTTCGCTGATTACCCTGGAGCTTTCCGATAGATCTTTGAGCTCAATATATATCTGCTTTGATCTGGTGGCTGTTCTAATCCCTTCTTCTACCATCTCATAGGTCTTTTCAATAGTAGAGATAAACTCTTCCGACTCATCCTTCAGCATATCAACGGTGTTCTTAATCTCCTGTGCAGAGAACTTTGTCCTTTCTGACAGGGATTTTATCTCGTTGGCTACCACAGCGAAGGGTTTGCCGTATTCGCCTGCTTGAGAGGCTATGATGGATGCGTTTAAGGAAAGCAGATTGGTCTGCTCGGTAATACCCGTAATGGTGAGAACTATCTGATAAACGCCTTGAATAGTATTTCTGTATTTTTCAAAAAGATTTCGAGATATATCAAGAGTCTTTTTTACGTTCTCTATAAAATCATAGATGTTTAGTAGAACAACGCTTCCTTCCTCTGCCTTTATGCTTAATTTTATGCTGCTTTCAAGACTTACTTTGCTTGAAGTAGCGACCTCCTCTCCCAGCTCTCTCATCTCAAGTGCTGTTGAGGCAAGCTCTTCTGTATAACGATAAAGGTTTTTTAATGCCTGAGATGTCTCTGCGATGGAGGAATGAATCTGTGCAACAGATGCAACGCTTCTTTCAAGAGACTGGAATAGATCATGAATATTGTTGTTCAGCAGGTTATATCCTTCGCTGATGCTTTCTATGGTTTGACTAAAGCGGTTGAAAATTTCTGTCTGCTTCTCTCTCTGAAAAAGAATCATCTTAAAGGAATCTTCGAGCTCCTTTGAAACTCTGTTAATGCTATCAATGAAATAAAGATTTGTTATTGCCTGAGACACCTGCTGAGCTAATACTGTCAGCACGGCAAGCTCATCTTCAGAGGCTATCTTCCTTTTATATTTATTGTCTACGTTAATAACACCGATGGGTTTACCCAGCCTATGAAAGGGCAGGCAGAAAAAAGACTTGGCACGGAAAGATTCTATATTTGAAAAGGGCGGATGGAGGTGAAAATCATCAGGATAGTCGCTTATATCTTTTATAAGATAGGTTTTATTATCATGAATGGCTCTGAAAAGTAGCCCACCTTCTGTGCTTAAAGGAACCCATATTCTTTCTATGGGGTCTTTGGTGCCAAAGGTGACCACACATTCTATCCGCTGAGCCTCTTCATTAACAAGAAGAATATTTACCCGATCAAAATCCAGTATTTCGTAAGCACATCTGCCAACCTCCTTCAGGGCATCATTAATATTCTGCGCCTCATGAATCTTTTTGCTTGCCTCAAGAAGTCTGTTGGTTTTTAATCTGAGATTTTCAAGAGTTGTCCTGTACTCGGACTCTCTAACCTGAATTTCCGCCCTGCTTCTCTCAAGATCCTGGTTCTGTTCAAAAAGCTTATCTCTGTTAAATCCAATAATATAGCCCAGAGAGCCCAGAACCAGAATGGATGTGGAAAAATAAAACATCAGGGATAGATTATAGTTTGATGTAAAAAACTCTCCCAGATAACTTAAAAGATCCTGTGAGGATGATCTGAAGGTTAAAATGGCAATAGTAAGCCAGCCTAAGGGTGCACAAACACCTGCAAAAATTCCATAAAAGAGGTATCTTTTTCTGTTTGAATTAAATCTCATTTTTCCTATTCTTTGTCTGGCTTAACGCATAACACAGGGCAGTTTGATTTTTTTACCACCTTTTCTGCTGTGCTGCCAAAAACCATCTTTTCGAGTCCCTTTTTACCCTGACTGCCTATTACTATCAGGTCAATCTCTTTCTCATCGGCAAAATTCACAATCTCTGTTGCTGGGTCGCCTATCTTTACTATTACCTCGTAATCAGAAAAATCCTTCAGATTTTTATTAACAAAATCATCCATAAGCTTCTGTGCAGCAGATTTAATCTCTGTCTTTATCTTGTCAAAGGATATGTGCGGCACATAAAAGCCTGTAAATTCTGCAGGCTCAAAAATTATATGCATAATATAAATTTTGGCATTAAAAGTTTTGGCAAGCACTTTAGCATAGCTTAATGCCTTTTCTGAATATTCTGAAAAATCTGTTGGACACAGGATTTTTTTAAAACTCATACCCCCCCCTTTATACATTTGTATTTTTTAGCCCTTCTGCTGCCTCTTCAGGCAGGATTGGGTTAAAGTAAAAGCCAGTTCCCCATTCGAGCCCTGATAAACGGAATAGTCTTGGTGAGATCTCTATATGCCAGTGATAGTCATACTGAATGGTGCCCCAGTAGCCAGGTCTTGGCAGCAGGTTCGGCGCTGTGTGAATGGCAAGTGTGTAAGGCGGTGCAGAGAGCAGTTTTGATAGTTTTTTCATTGCTGTTGCCAGTGTCTCTGTAAGATCATTGGCTAATGTGGGCGTAATCTCTTCATAAAGATGACTGTGCATCTTAGGGAAAATAAACATCTCATAGGGCGAGTTGGAGGCATAGGGTGTTAAAACTACAAAATGCTGTGTCTCAAATATAACCCGCTCTCTCTGACGGAGCTCCTGTTTAATTACGTCACAGAAAATACATCTTTCTTTATCGGAATAATAGATTTTTGCCTGGTTGAGCTCGTCCTTTATTTTTCGGGGCATAATGGGTGTTGCAAGGATCTGAGAGTGACTATGCTCCATACTTCCGTAGGTACCGAGACCAAAATTTTTAAAAATTAATACGTATTTATATCCCCTATCCTTTTTCAGTTCAGAGATTCTTTCCTTAAAGCTCCATAATACATCTCTTATCTGATTAAAAGATAGCTCTTCGAGCTGGGTTTTATGCTCATTAGTCTCCACTATAATCTCATGGGAACCATAACCAGTCACTATATCATAGATTCCTACAGGTCTTCTATCAAGCTCCTCATCAGTTGAGAGCACCGAATCTTTGTTTTTAAAGCAACGGATCCACCAGCCAGCTTTGTTTTGCTCTGATCCAGATCTTCTGTAGGCAAGAGACTCTGGTGGTGTTTCATGTTCCCGCCCCTCACAGAAACTGCAGGAAGAAAGTCTGGGTTCATGATATTTTCTTTCTTTCCAGAAGTAGACTATGCGCTCTTTCAGATCTGTATTAAAAACCACCCACTGTCCTGTAAATATGTCTTTTCTGATCTCCTTCATATTATTGTTCCTCAATTTTTTTTATCAGTGAAAGGAGTTCCTCTAACCTTACCGGCTTATTCAGGTATTCATATGCGCCTTTCTTCATTACATTCATAAAGCTCTCTACCTTGCCGTAGGCAGTGATTATAATAAACTTGGCTTTTATGCATTCTTTCTCACAGAAATCCTGAAGCTCTTCACCGGAAAAATTTGGCATCTTGAGATCTGAGATGATTAGATGATACTTGTCTTTTTTGAGTAAACTGCAGGCTTCTAAACCGTCCTTAGCCTCAGAAACATAAAATCCCTCTTTCTTGAGGAATGTGACGAGAGACCATCTTACCTCGTCGTCGTCTTCTACTACCAGTATTTTTTCAATCTTCATTCTTAGAGTTAAAGTTTACTTTATAATATTTTTTAATGTCAATATATCTTTCTTAAAAAAGACAGCATTTTTTAACTCTTAAGCTCGTCAAGTTTTTTCTTCATCAGCTCATTCAGAAGCTTTGGATTTGCCTTACCTTTGCTTTTTTTCATTACCTGTCCGACAAAAAAGCCGAAAAGCTTGTCTTTGCCTGCCAGATAATCCTGAACCTCCTTTGGGTTTGACTTTATAACCTCATCTATTAACGTGAAAAGCTCTGACTGATCTGATATCTGGGCAAGTCCAAGCTCTTCTATCAGTATCTGAGGAGATTTCCCCGAATTTACCATCTCTGGAAGGATAGATTTTGCCGCGTTAGTATTTATTTTGTCGCTGTCAAGTAGTCTTAAAAGCTCTGCCAGAAGCTCCGGAGTTAGTCTGGTCTCTTTAATGGAGACCTTTTTTTCATTAAGCTCTTTCAGCACTTCGGTCATTATAAAGTTGCTCACAGACTTGGGGTTGTTAAATAATCTTACAGTGGATTCGTAAAAATCGGCTATATCCTTTTCTGATGTAAGTATTTCCACATCATATTCAGGGATGCCGTAGGTTTTAAGAAACCTTTTTCTCTTATCATAGGGGCTCTCAGGCAGCCTCTGTCTTATCTCTTCTATAAAGGCATCATCGAGAATAACGGGCATAAGATCCGGTTCAGGGAAATACCGGTAATCGTGAGCCTCTTCTTTGCTACGCATGGATATGGTAATTCCTTTTGAAGAATCAAAAAGTCTTGTCTCCTGAACTACCTTACCGCCATTCTCGAGAACGTCAATCTGTCGCTCTATCTCATAATCTATGGCACGCTGGATAAATCTGAAGGAGTTTACGTTTTTAATCTCAGTCTTTGTACCAAATCTGGTATCACCAATTTTTCTCACCGATACATTAGCATCACATCTGAAACTACCTTCTTCCATATTACCGTCACAGATCCCGAGATATAATAAAACCTGTCTGAGCTCTTTCAGATATGCAATAGCCTCTTCTGATGATCTAATATCCGGTTCACTTACTATTTCAAGAAGTGGTGTTCCCGTCCTATTAAGATCAACCAGACTGAAAGCACCTTCATGAATGAGCTTTCCCGCATCCTCTTCCATATGGATCCTTGTAATCCCTATGGGCTTCTCTTTACCATTTAGCTTGATTATCAGCTGTCCCTTCTCGCAGATGGGAAGCTCGTACTGGGAGATCTGATATCCCTTGGGAAGATCTGGATAAAAATAATTCTTTCTCGCAAAAAGTGAGTTTTTATTAATTCTGCATCCCGTTGTAAGACCAAGCATCACGGCAAACTGAACCACTTTCTTGTTTAGCTTGGGTAAAACACCGGGCATTCCGAGACATATGGGACAGACCTGAGTATTGGGCTCACTACCAAATCTGGTAGAACAGCCGCAAAATATTTTACTATCTGTAAGTAGCTGTGCATGAACCTCAAGACCTATCACTGCTTCGTATGACATTAATGAACCTCCGGACTTTAAATAAAGGGTGAAAACCTAAATCCGCCAACCGCCTTTTCGAAGGCGTAGGCAATATTCATAATCTCTGATTCTTTCAGATAGTTGCCGATTATCTGAATTCCAACTGGTAGACCTTTGGTGTCAAAGCCACAGGGGATAGATATGGCTGGTAGTCCAGCCAGATTTATATTAATTGTAAACACATCTGAAAGGTACATTTTTATGGGATCACCTGTCTTTTCTCCAAGCTTAAAGGCAGTGGTAGGAGAGGTAGGACAGAGAATGGCGTTTACCTTTTTAAAGGCTTCTTCAAAATCTCTCTTTATCAGAGTTCTTACCTTGCTTGCCTTTTTGTAATAAGCATCATAATATCCTGAAGCAAGTCCAAAAGTGCCAAGCATGATCCTTCTTTTTACCTCTTCTCCAAACCCTTCTTTCTTTGTTTTAACATACATTTCTCTCAGATCTTTAGCCTTCTCAAAACGATATCCGTATTTAACGCCATCAAATCTTGCAAGATTACTGCTTGCCTCTGCAGTGGCAACAAGATAATAAACGGCAATGCCATAATCGGTATGAGGGAGGTTTATCTCTACTGTCTCTGCACCCAGCGATTTATATACCTCTATTGCTTCATAAATACGTTTTTTTACATCCTCTTCCATCCCCTCAATAAAATACTCCTTCGGAATGCCTAATTTTAGACCTTTCACATCGGCGGTCAACTCTTTTA
>JBEQAF010000040.1:0-18056 GCA_041640455.1 bacterium | reverse complement strand
TGGCTAATTAGATGTGAACAGATTAGCAAGTCTTTTAACATAACCAGAGGTTTTTTCAGAAAAACCTTAAAGATTGATGCATTAAGAAATGTATCAATAAACATTGGCTTTAATGAGATTGTGGGGCTTGTAGGAGAGTCTGGCTCAGGAAAATCTACTCTTGGTAAGATTCTACTAAGGCTTCTTGAGCCTGATAGCGGAAGACTCTATTTTTTTGAGGAGGATATAACTCACAAAAGGGAGAGGGAGCTAAAAAATTTTAGAAAGAGCATTCAGGTAATCTTTCAAGATCCTATGGCTTCATTGAATCCAAGAGTTAGAATTATTGATGCCGTAGAGGAGCCTATTTTGTTGCATGAAAGGATTAGCAAAGAGATTGCCTTTGAAAGGGCAAAAGAGATGCTAATTCGGGTTGGAATTGATAGTAAGGAGTTTTTTAAATTCCCCCATGAGCTTTCTGGCGGGCAGAGACAGAGGGTGAATATTGCAAGGGCTCTGGTTACAAAGCCAAAATTTGTTGTAGCCGATGAGCCTGTCTCATCCCTTGATGTATCTGTTCAGGCGGAGGTGATAAACCTTTTTTTAAATCTCCAGAGGGAGCTTAAGTTCTCCATGCTTTTTATATCTCATGACTTAAGGGTGGTGAGGCATATATCCGATAGAGTCTATATTATCTATAGGGGCGAGATAGTGGAAGAGGGTGCTCCGCTAAAGATCTTTTCAGAGCCCTCTCATATTTATACAAAAACACTTGTAGAAGATCTTTTTGAGATCTAAACAAGAAGGTCTGGAATGGCAGATACAGTTGGATCTGCTACCATTCCTCTTTCAAGCAGCATCAGTCCAACCACGCCTATCATTGCCGCATTATCGGTGCAGTACTTCATAGAAGGGATATAAACATTAAAGTTATAGGTTTTTGAAGCCTCAGCAAGACGTTTTCTTAAAAGCCTGTTTGCCGAAACTCCTCCTGATATGACTATGTTTTTCACACCCTGCCTTAAAGCCTCTCTTATGGTCTTTTCGGTAAGTATCTCAACCACTGTTCGTTGAAAGCTTGCCGAAATGTCTTTCTTTATCTCATCGGTAAGATTTTCCTGCTTTCTAACCAGATTTACCACCGCAGTTTTAAGCCCCGAAAAGCTGAAATCTTCTTCATTAAAAAGAGGTTTTGGAAACTCTATTGTGCCTGAAAAATTGCCTGCAAATCTCTCTATGGCAACTCCTCCAGGGTATCCAAGTCCTAAAAGCTTTGCCACCTTGTCAAAAGCCTCTCCAGCCGCATCATCTCTTGTCTGACCTAACAGTTTGTAGTTTCTAAATCCCTTTATAAGATATAAAGCCGTATGCCCTCCAGATGCTACGAGAGCAATATAAGGGTAGGTAATGTTATGCTCGATAAAGGGGGCAAAAAAATGACCTTCAATATGGTTTACCGCAAGTATAGGTTTTTTTAAAGACAAAGAAAGCCCCTTTGCAAAAGAGACGCCTACAAGCAAGGAGCCAGCAAGGCCGGGACCGACGGTCACAGCAATCCCATCTATCTGTGAAAGCTCAATACCCGCTTCGGTAATAGCCTTGTGGAAAACTGGAGATATGTTTTCCAGATGAGCTCTTGATGCCACTTCTGGGACAACACCACCAAAAACACTATGAATATCATTCTGAGAAGATACTACCTGAGAAAGCACTTTAAACTTGTCTGCAATGACTGCAACAGAGGTATCGTCGCAGGAGGTTTCAATAGCAATAATTAACATCTATCTTGGGTATGCGTACCAGAGAAGACCTCTGGATGTGGCAAAAATTTTTATATAGATGGGCGTGTTTCTATATGTGGCGCGAACAACCATCTCACCCTTTTTATTTAGTACATGAATCAGAGTTTCAGGGCTTTCTTCAATAACGAATCTTTCATAAAGTTTGGCGTTATCCAGCGCCTCTTTTGTAACTGGCACATCAGGTGGCAGTGAACAGGAAAGTATGGCTATAATAATTAGGACATAGCTAAATCTTTGCAGATATTTCATTAACCGCCTTAATAAAAGCATTTATCTCTTCCTCTGTGTTAAAATATCCCGCACTAACCCTTGCAGTACCATGCGGATAGGTGCCAATAAGTTTATGAGCTAAAGGTGCACAGTGAAGCCCAACCCTTACATATATATCATAAATCTCATCTAAAATAAACCCTACTTCTGAGCAGTCAAGATTTTTAATGTTAAATGATATGGGTGATGATATCTTTTCGGGGTCTTTAGGACCATAAATAATTACTTTTTTGTTGTCATGAAGACCGTTTATTATAAGCCGATTTAAGCTTATCTCATGATCCCTGATGTTTTTCATGCCTGTTTTCATAATGAACTCTATGCCTGCCTTAAGCCCTGCAATGCCAGGTGTGTTTAATGTGCCAGATTCAAGGCTTTCGGGCATATCAGTGGGCTGTTCGGGGCTTGATGACTGTGTGCCCGTGCCACCCTCTTTTAGAGGTTTAAGATTTATTCCTTCTTTAACGTAGAGGATACCTGTTCCCTGAGGTCCAAAAAGGGATTTATGCCCTGCACAGGCAAGAAGATCTATATTCATATCCATCACATCAATTGGAATGACTCCTGCTGTCTGAGCAGCATCAAGAAGTGTATAGATATTATATCTCTTGCAGATTTCAAAGGTTTCTTTTACAGGTGTTATGGTACCTATTACGTTTGATGCATGGGTGAGGGCTATAAGTCTGGTTTTTTTGGTTAAGAGCCTTTCCAGATCACGGGGTTCAAAAAAGCCTTCTGGTGAACAGGAAATAAATTTTATATCCACATTTTTTGCCTTCTTGAGTGAGAAAAGGGGTCTTAATACAGAGTTATGTTCCAGTGGAGTGGTTATAACTTCATCATCCTGCTCAAGAATACCCTTTATGGCAATGTTTAGAGCCTCGGTAGCGTTGGAGGTAAAAACAATTCGGCTGCTTCTTTCGGCATTAAAAAACTCAGCAATCAGCTCTCTTGCTTCAAATATAATCCTTGCCGCAGCAAGTGAGGCTTTATGTCCGCCTCTCCCTGGATTGGCTCCAATATCTTTTAGAGTTTTGAGAACCTCGTTATAAACTTCCTGAGGTTTTGGATGCGATGTGGCTGCGTTGTCTAAATATATGCCCATCTAAGCCTCACATAATGGGTCTTTGTAATCACCCAGATATACTGCATTTCCTATACATCCAAGCTTGCAGATCTCCATCTTTGAGCAGTTTCTGCAACAGTCATTTTTAAGCTTCATCACAATATTATATGCCTCTTTCCATAGAAACTCAAAATCATTATCTACAAGAGAGCCCAGAGGGATAGGAATGGATGAGCAGGGATAAAGAATGGCATTTTCCACATGTCCAAGAAGCTTTCCCGCCTGACATCCCTGAAACTTTTCCGCATCAGCTAATCCAAAAAATCTTGCAAGAAAGTAATCATGCACCTCTATCTTTACAGCTTTTACAAGATCTTTAAGCTCACAGAGGTTATTCAGGTCTTCATATCTCAGGCATATTCGGGAAAGCTCGCTTCTAAACCTTATAAGATTTGGATTGGGAATGTTTATTTTAATATGCCGTTCTTGGGCAAGGTTAAGAATTTTTTTAAAAATAGGAATATTTGTGCGGGTTAGAAGAAAGCTTATGGCTTTTATATCATCTGTATGTTGCTCAAAAAGTCTCTCAAGACTTAGTTCATCAATGTAAAAGGGCAAAGATATCTCTGTTTCATTGAAAAGATTAAAAACTGCGTCGTCGTCATTTAGAAGGTCTGGTTCAATTACAAGCACCTTTCTAAATGCCTTAAAGGACAGTTTGTCTTTCAACTCCCAGAGTAAAAAAAAAGCCTCCCTGTCTAACTCAAGGGAGAGAGAAAAAAGAGGTAATTTTTCAACTTTTTTCAGTAATGTTAGAAACTTATCTGCACTCTCTCCCCACCCAGAAAAAGCCACCGAAAGTTTTAAAGGCAGATTAAGGTTAAAGCTCATATAAGTTTTAGCAGGGATGGACGCTTGAAATACCTGTTGTTCTTGGTTTCATATATCTTTTCATTGATTATCACCTCCTTCTTTCCAGCAGTGTGGGTCTGGGTTATGAAAATCTCCAGACAACATATATGCCCTTGCCTTGCATCCGCCAAGACAGTTTTCATAAATATTACAGCTTTTACATTTTCCCTGAGGGACTGGATCTCTTAAAATATTCAGGGTTTCCGATTCTTTCCAGAGCTTTTTTATATCATCTTTCAGTATGTTTCCGATTTTTACGGGCATGAATCCGCAGGGCGTAATATCTCCATTTGAATGGATATTTAGAGAAAGTTTTCCACATGTGCTACCTCTTACGAGTGGTCTTTCATTGTACCCTGGAATAAGATGAATGATGGGATCATCAAAAGATATAATCAGGTCTTGGGTTTCTTTTTTTATCTCTAAAGCCTTTTTGTAGAATTCTTTCCACTCAAGAGGAGATAGGTCTAACTTCTCCATATTCTTGTAGCCCATGCCAGAGCATTTGTAGTTATGAAGAAATAGCTGTTTGACCTTATACTCTTTTGCAATGGGTATAAGCTCATGAAAATCCTGATAATTGAGCTTACAGACAACCATGGATATGGTAGATTTCACATCTTCACTGGCTAAGTTTTCGAGAGCTTCCAGCGCCTTTTTAAAGCTTCCAGGTTTGTTTCTGAACTGGTCGTGAATCTCTCCTCTCGGGCTGTCTATACTGATACCCACAGATGTGAAGCCTGCTTTTTTAATATCTTTTGCTTTATCTTTTGTAAGAAGAAATCCGTTGCTGTTCATAGAGCAGTGAAGCCCTTTCTGACTGGCAAATCTTACAAAATCAAAAAGCCAGGGGATTATGAGAGGTTCTCCGCCTCCAATATTAAGAAACGGCACCTTCCAGTCAGAAAGTATCTCGGCTATCTGTTTAAACTGCTCAAAAGAGAGCTCGTTTTTTTCATTAATCTCTCTTGAGTAACAATGAAGGCAGTTAAAATTGCATCGATAAGACAGAGAGATGTTAATAGTAAGCGGTGCATTAAAAAAGAAATTATTCATAAATCAAAAAACCATTATCTACCAGATCTTTAATAAATATTTTTGTATCCTCAAGAGCTTCCTCAAAGGGCACATCAAAATCCTTTGAGATCTCTTCAGCCAGTGCCTGAACAGTTTTTGGATCCTGAAGCTTGTTCCAGATATGATAACCCATCATATTGAGCTGGGTCATAACGCCTGCCTTAATCAGCGTAAGAACACCAATGTTTTCAGCTTCTTCATACATGCCCTTTGACAGGGCTTCTTCTGCCTGTTTCATCATATCTTCTTCTAATCTTTCAAAAATGTCTTCAGCCTTTTTTATCATATGTTCTTTCATAGTTTCCGTTTATGCAAAATTAATGCCAGTCAGGAAAAGTAGCCAGGCTCTCAAGGTTATTAATCTGAAAGTTCAGGGAGTCGTCTTTTCTTCTGTCAAAAAAACGGGGCTCTGACAAAAAATAGTTTTTATAAATGTTTACATCTTTTTCCTGAAAAAAACCACCGTATAGATCATAACGGTTATTAATAAAGGCGTTTAAACTAATATCTACGGAATCAACTCCTTCACGTAAAAAAATTGCCACATCATTTTTCATAAAAATATTGTTCTGTATAACCGGGTCTGCTTTGATAAATCTTATGGCTATTTTATTTTCTTTAAATATATTTCTGCGGATGGTGACATCTTTACCGGAAAATCTCACAGCACCAAAGCTTTTTTCAAAAAATGAATTTTCTATCAGGGTATTTGAGTTGTGAATATGCAGATGCCAGGATCCATTTTTAAAAATTGCGTGTTTTATCGTAAGTTTACTGTCTTCCACATGAAAGAGATTTTTATCTTCCTGAGGCTCCTCTTCTCCAACCCCTTCCACAATTATGGGCTCTTCCGCAGTCCCCTCCATATATATCTGACAGTTATTAAAGAATAATGTCTCTTCCAGCTCACGATTTAAAAATAGCTTTGTTCCTGGTAAAAATATAACCCTTTTACCGCTGAAAGATTTTTTTGAGTCAATATTAATCACTCCGGAAAATCGGATCTCTTCCGCAAGAGCATGTGAACAGGCTGCTAAAAAAATAATAAGAAGACTAATTTTTTTCATCTCTTATCAGCTCATAGCTTAAAAAGGCAAAAACAGTTATACCGATCATAACACCAAGCTTACCGAAAAAGGTTGGTCCGCCTGAGTCGCTTAATATACCAAAGTTCTGTACCATTGCGGCACCGAATACCATGCCCACAAATGCAATCTGCGCATTAATGTCTCCTTCACTCATCTTAACTATCTGTCTGAAAGGACAGCCATCTATCAGCACAGCAATATACCCTACCAGAGTCATGGCAAGAAATGACCAGAGATAGGATGTGTGACTTCCTGCCTGACCTATAAAGCCCAGATTGAATCTTTTAAAATAGATGTTTATCAGCATTGCAACTAATGTGAGAATTAGAAGTGCCAGAAATCCTGTTAAGTTTTTCAGTATGAGGCTATTTCTGATGGAGCCAGTGATACAGAATCTTGAATACTGAGAAAAAGCTCCGAGTATAAGCCCTGCAGATGTGGCAAGCAAAAGTGGAGCCTTCTCTGCGCCAGCACCGCTTTTGCTTTCAGCAAAAAGTCCGGGATTTAGAAAATAGATTACCATGATAATAATAATTGTCAGAGGCAGAATAAGAGCATTTTTGGATGAACTTACATGGCTTATTCTGAAAGATGCAGTATCTATGTTTGATTTTAAAAATTTTACACCAAGCCAGACACCAAATATGGTGCCAAGAATACCAGCGATGCTGTTAAGGTCTCCGCCTGCAAGCTTTAACATCATCTTTATAGGACAGCCTATAAATACTGCACTACCGATAATCATAAATATGCCACCCAGAAAGTAATAAATTACAGAGCTGGAGATACGAGCTTTAAACTCTTTTCTTATAAGGGCGCTTAAAAAGCTACCGATTGATATAAAAATGAGCTCTGGTCTTATGTACTGCATAAAAATATTTTGATGAAGCTTTATTGCTCCGCTAAAATTTTCCATAAAACAGGAGATGCAGATCCCCGTATTGATTGGATTGCCGTAAACAGATAGCAGCGCAGCAAAAATGCCCATAAGAAGCGCTGTAAAAAGGTAGAATGCGGTTTCCTTTCTCATCCACAGCCACCTTTGAGTTTGCTGTCAATAAGATGTCTAAACTCTCTCAGCTCATCCCTACCATGGATTTTGTCTACGATTATTTTTAGAATCCTTCTTACATTATCGGGATAGTTTCCATCGTAAAGTGTGGGTTCTTCCTTGATCGCTTTAGCTATTAGCTGAAGCCCCTCTTTCTCCTTTTTAGTTTCAAAATAAACAAGCCCTAAATAAAAATGGGCAAACACATTATCTTCAAGCCGTTCGTCTTTGAGAAATATGATAGCCTCTTCTACTTTGTCTTCTCTCAGCATATTAATAGCCGGCTCAACAGCCCTTTTTTTAAGCTCCATGCTGAGATATTTTGCCTCTCTCGGATCATTTTTTGGGACAGGTAGTGATTTAAGCTCATAAAGGTAGTAAATATTCATAACAGCTGAGGCAAAGATTACTAAAATCAGTATAAGCTTGATTTTTTTCATTAATACACCTGATAGGGTGGAAAGTTAATTTTTTTAAGAATCTCTCTCAGTCCGTCAAACTCCCTGTCGGAAAGCTTATCAAACCCATCAATCTTTGCGGTCCGAAATATATTTACCCGTTCGCCTTTTATCTCAACGGTAGAATCCTTGTTAAGCTTCAAAAGAGCCTGTTCCACCTTTTTTACCAGATCTTCAGGCAGATCTTTTCTGTAGCCAAAGGTGCAGTAAGGATGAATCTCTGTTTTTGCAATTATCTTAAAATCTTCGTCAAGCTTTATCTTCCCTTCTACCTGCATCTCTTCCAGATCAAGAAGTGGAGCCGCTCCGGCGTCGAAGGCACCAAACCATACTCCATAGATTATCTTTTCGTGCTGAAAGGAATGGGATGGCTGATACAGAATTTTTAAGTCCCTATAGGGATCAATCCCGTTTCTCATCATTAACTCAAACTGGGTGACATATCCGAAGGGGGCAAAGGTTGGACCGAATATCATCTTTTTCCCCTTGAGATCCGATAACTTATTAATAGGACTGTCTTTTTTTACTATAATTGTCCCCATGGTTTTTGCACCATAAATACCATTTTTCTCAGATACGAGCAGATTTACCCCATATTCTTTATTTAAAATTATGTAGAGAATGGAGTTTGTATGAGTGAGGTCATACTTTTCTTTCTTAAATTTTTCCTCAAAATCTACCGTATCAACTGCTTCGAGGCTAAAGTTATAGCCTGTCTCTTTTTTCAGATATTCTACGAGCGGTTCAAATCTCTCCTTCGTCTCCTTTTCGCTATTGCAGATCATAAAACCAATCTTATATGTCCGGTCAGTAATTCTATTTTTACAACCCGCCATAGCTATTAAAACTATCAGCAAAAGTAAAACTATGTTTTTCATCAAGTCTCCATACAAAAATTATCTTATTGTTAAAAAACTGTCATTTATGTTCAAAGATTTTAACACCCTCTTTCTTTTCAATTCCTGTAATTATAGCACCAGCTTTAAGATAGATGTCAAATCTACCATTATTTTCAAGGATTATGTTTGCTGTTTCCAGATTGGAGTTATCAAGAGATATACCATCCAGCAGATTGTTGAAGATAATGCTGTCTTCTAAAACCACCTTTGATCCCTCAAAAGAAACTCCTCTTAGACTTGAAAGTTCTGATTTTATTTTTTTTGCATAGATTTCTGAACCTCTTCCATATATATTTTGCATACTGTTTGAAACGGTAAGCTCTGATATATGGGCTTTCGACATTCTTACCTTCAGTCCAAAGAGACTGTTGTTTATAATCCTGATATTTTTAATCTCCACCTGACTATATAAAAAGTTCATTCCTCCGAGGTTATCTCTGATAATCAGATCTGATACGAAGGCTCTTGAATTTCTGAACTGAAGGGCTGTATTGTTGTTGTAAAAGACACAGCCCATTATCTCTATATCTCCTTCCTGACTCTGAAACCCCCTTAGATTATTTCTGAAAACTGAGTTTATAAGCTTTATATTGGAAAAATGTGAATGAAGTGCCATATAGGAGTCTTCAAAAATCACATAATTGAAGACCGATTGATTATCTACACTCATTATGCTAAAACCAAGCCAGCTTCCCTTTTCTTTTCTGTCTGAACAAAATATTACAGGATTTTTCTCTGTTCCTGAAACCATAACTTTTCCCTGACTTAAAATCTCGCTCTCTCCAATCCCGTCATTATCGGTATCTATGAACCTAAAAATTACCCTCGTGCCTTCCGTTATAGTTAGTGTTGCTGAATCATTTACAGTCACCCTGCCTTCAATGTAAACAGTGCCTGAAAAGATATTATCCCCTTCAAGAGTTAACTCCCTCAAAGTGGTATCCCTGTACTCCCCTGCATCTGCACTGCTAAGGGATAGAAGGTAGGTTAGTAACAATAAGATTATTCTTGTTTTCATAGCTTATAAGGTTTAAAAAGTTATGATTTATGCAGGACTGGTTTGTAATAATGCCATAATGGTTTGTAGTTACTGAAAGATTTAATATTTTTTCTGGACAGTTTTTAAAAATAATGGCTTCTTCGTTTTTTTCAAATCGGCTATGGGCAATTGAGAGCCGCAAGTTATTGTTAATCATACCAACCTCGTTTGAAACTGCCAGCAGATCTTCAATATTTGTCTTTCCTGAATCTGAGACTATACCTATCCTGTTGTCGGTTAAACTTATATTTTTTATCTCTGCATCGCCGCTTAATATTGCGAGACCGTTGTAAGCATAAGAAATATGAAAATATCTACCCGAAAGCCTTCCTCCATTTATAATAATCCCACCCCAATATTCATTTTTTTCAGAAGATTTAAAAATTACGGGATTTGTTGGACTGCCATCAATGTTTAAGCTACCTTCCACCACAATCTCCGTTTCAGGCATAAGAAATACTGGCTCAGTTCTTGAAACATCAGCGCTCTGGATATAAACCACTGATCCCTCTTTGATGGTCACGGTAACACCCTTTTTTATAAGCAGATCCTTTTCTATGATAATTTTTCCTTGCAGAATCATATCTTCTTTTACAATACCTGATAAAACAAGCTCTTCTGGCTGATTATTTAAATGGGACATGGTTTTGGTGCAGGAGGTAATAAAAAAGGATAGGAAAATTAAAAATACTACCATAGGGCTTTCTCAATAAGAAACTCTTTTATGGTCCGTTTAATTTTTCCTTTTTTTTCAATGAGAATTGAGAGCTCGTTCAGGTCTTTATTGCTAATAAGATTAGATAGTTTTGTAAGGGCTTCAATAAGGCTTTTAAACCTCAAATCCTCTTCAATCTTTGTCCTGTACCGAATGATGATCTTTTTTTCTGAGCCGAATTTAAAGACAGTAGTATTTTCTGAAGGTGCATCAAAAACAATAATATCAACGGCTTCTTTTTTAATTAGCGAAGGGAGATTATCTTTTGTAATCTCCTTAAGAGATACATTAATACCTGTCTTCTCCCTTATATAGATATCAAGAAGATTGGCAAGATTGTAGGATGACTGGTTATTTTTCTCATAAGCCACAAAAAGCTCGGGTCCGAAACAGCTGTAGGAGACTGAAGCATGGATTAAAAGAATTAGTATTGTTAAAAATAATCTCTTCATATCCCTCTGAAAAGCCACATTATAATGATTTTTTCAATAAAAACAAACAGGGAAGTAAAAATTAAAAATAGAGGAAGTGCAATCTTTTTCTCCTCCCGTAAAATCTTATAAAATCCTGCCAGATAAAAAATTATAGGCACTATAAGCAGTATAACTCTAAGGTAGTTAATGGGGATAATATCACCAGGTATATCAAAGCTGTAGCTCATTCTAAGGGCTACCACATCCTTCCCCGACGGTTCAAAAAGGGCATAGGGTAGAAAGGAAAGGCGGGAGTTTATCTTTACCATGGCAAGAATCAGATGAACCGAAAAGGTTGAAAAGATAAAAAAGGGTGTATATTTATTTAAAATCTGCATAAAAGGTCTGCCTGCGAAAAGCTTTAAGATAAAGGCTGTAAGAAAGAAAAAAAGGGTAGGATAGACAAACACACCAAAAAATATAGTCTTTGACAGTATAAAACTCCCGGGGAGGTCAAGAAACTCATTAATTTTAACTGGTATGAAAACGAATATCTCTCTTATTTCTCTTACAACCCTGATGAATGCCATAAAAGATATGCCACTTAGAATAGAAAAACAGATTAAGTCATTAAAGCTAAACTGGGGAAGTGTGATATTTTTAAATGGGTTTTCAAGTTTAAGAGTCAGCCCTTCACTATTTTTGAAACATCTCAGGCATAAGTGGCAATCTTTTTTTTTCACATCACAGGGGTTTAGAAAAACAGGACATTCAGAAAAGCTAAAATCTTTTGACTTACAAGTAACTTTTAGAGCTGAGAATATGCCATAAAACCTTAGAAAGGCATTGGCAGGACAGATGGTCATGCAGAAACTATTGCCTTTAAATATTAAACCAAAAATGATTGCTGCCAGAACAGCACCAATGATAATTAAAGAGGTGTAGTGAGGATGTCTGGACATATTAAAGCTGATAACCAGAAAGAAGATGATAAATAAAATTACAGACTGAAAGAGATTAAGATTAATATTCAGCTTTCTTTTCAGTCCTATCTTTGAAAACAGATAGTTAAACTCACCTATAGGACAGATGGCGCAGAAAACTCTGCCAATAAATATAAGCAATATGGAGCCCATAAGAAACAACACCCAGAAAGAGAAACTGGTCAGATTTGAGTACATAAAGAGGGCTCTGGCACCGTCTTCAGAGTATATACCCAGTCCGTTTATTATCAGAAAAAATGTAAAAAAAAGTAAAGCTTTTCTAATGATAGAGACTATATGGTAAAGCAGGTTTGCCTGTTTCATCGATATAATATGTCCTCTCGCCAGTTAAAACTTCCAGAGATCTTGCTGCCCATTCTCTTACCACCACCTCTTTATCAGAGAGAGCCTTTTTTAGTTCAGAGATTGCTTCTGGTTGATTAAGGTCTCCCAGTGCATGAGCTGCTCTTACCCGTACCTGATAGTCTGAGCTTTTCAGCTGTTCTATCAGATAGGGGAGGGACTTTTTTGTCCCGAGCTTGCCCAATGCCCAGATAACATCCAGCCTGTTCTCAGAATTAATATGTGATATAAGGAGATCCTCAGAAGAGCTATCTCTAATCTCTCCCATCGCCCGTATCAGATATCCCTGAGTATTAACATCCTGTTGAGAAAAGATTTCAAATATTTTAGGTAGCGCCTTTGGACCTAATTTTATTATTGCTCTTGATGCGTATTTCTGAACATCGGGCTTTTCATCTTTAAGACCCTGAATAACCGTTTCAAGGGCAGATATATCGCCTATCTCGCCCAATGCAAAGTAAACAACATATCTTCTTGGGTAACTCTTTTCCTTCGCAATATTTACCAGCAGAGGGATAGCCTCCTTAATCTTCAGCTTTCCTGATAGAGCTATAAGAAACTCTTTAGTTAATACGTCTTTTTCCTGAGATAGTCTTTTAAAAACAAGGGCTGTGAGTAAGTCTCTTTTCTCAGGTGGTACCATTATAAGCCCACCATAAGCCTTAACCTTTATATCTTCTTCTGGGTGCTCAAGTAGTTTTGTCAGATTTTTAATGGCTTTAACATCACCCTTTTTTGCATTCTCAATATAGCTGTCAATCTGAGAAACCTTGGGAGAGCAGGAAAAGAGGAGAAGACTCATTAAAATGTATAATCCAATAACTCGTTTCATAGCTACCAGACCTTATGAACGATAATATCTATATTTTTAATAATCTCGTTATCTCTTACCACAACACCAGAAGGCTCTATGGTACCCTTATCGTATCTACCATAAAGGTCGCCCACCTTGGGTGGTCCACCAAATTTATCTCTTGCTGCCAGATAATAAGTGCCGCCTCTGGGAAGATAAACAATATATTTGCCGTCAGGTCCTGTGGGGCTTGAAACAAACTTTGGTCTCTCAGACATCTGAATATGGTCATACACATGAACCCTTGCATTAACTACAGGCTTGCCGTCAGCATCCAGTATGCGCCCTTCAATACCTGTTTTTTTAGAAAGGTCAGGATTGGCAAGAGCTATGTCTTTTGTTTCTCCGATCTTTTCGTAAACCTTAATATTTTTTTCAACAATCTTACCATCTTCTCCTACCACTACCGGTCCGATTATATCGCTTTTCAGGTCTCCCACTTCAACAGGTCCAGCTACCTCGCCTGTTTTCCTCATCCTTGCCACAAGAAAATATTTTCCCGGAGGAAGACTTATAGAGAAATTACCCTCTTCATCAGTCTGAGCATCCGCGAAAGCAGGCCCTTTAAAATCCATCCCCTCCTTATAAACATAAACATACATTTTAGGTAGAGGTTTATAGATAACCCCTTTTATGCCTGCTTTTTCCTTTCTCTTTTCGCATGATGATCCGATCAGAGAGGATATAACAATAATAAAAACAACAAAAATTTTAACCAGAGATTTTTTCATAACCACCTCACTCAAATTTTGCCAGAAAAGTATTGGTTATACTGTGATTTATCTGTGTTCCATCAAATATGGCAATAGACATATATATTTTATCATTTTTTTTAATCTCTTTTAATCCTAAAAAACTGAGCGGGATCGCCATGTAAACAGTCCACTCGTTGAGTCTGTATCTCATCTCGCTATCAAGATACACGTTATCTTTGCTTGGGATAAAAAGAAGGTGATCTTCATAGAGAGGTACATCATTGTCTTTACCTGCAATCTGGTAGAGATAAAAGGAGCTCTTTTTTTTCTCTACGATTTTTGAGTTAATAATAAAAAAGTCTGACCCATGAGGGTTTTTCTTTCCATCTATGCCAAGTATGCCAAAAATGGCTTTCCCACCAGTTTTTGCCGGTCTAATCAGCAGTATGCTATTATCTTCCTTATCGTTATACATTCTGTAATCTGAAACAAATCTTCCGCTCTCTATCTCCCAATTGGACATGTGACATGTTAGGGCACAGTTAAAGGCAGGATTTTGTGAAAAAATAATTGATAGACCATCATCTTTGCCTTCAATAAGCCTGTTCCCTTTCCAGACAGAGCTTTTGTTATCCTTTGTAAGGTCATTCCAGCTGATTTTAATATAAACATTTTTATTGTCATGTCTTGCCTGAATAAAACCCTTAAGTGGTGGTATTAGCTCCCCGCCATGATGACAGGATTTTGAAGAGGTTGGAATACTTTCTTCTCCCCAGTCTATCTGGCTTAAATGTCTTTCTCCACCTCTTGCAACGAACTGATAGTACTCATTGCTGTAGACTTCTGATTCCTTTATGGGCAGATAGTCTTTGTTAATCGTAATTGATTGTTTGCAGGAAAAAGCGAAAAGCATAACTATAAACAGGAAAGATTTTCTCACAGTCAAGGTTTAAAGCAAATAAAATGCCAGATAAATTTAGATATCTTCTTCGTATGTAATGATATTTTTGCCAGATTTTTTACTTACATACATAAGCCTGTCAGCCTTTTCTATAGCTGATTTATAAGTATCAGAAGGTTTAAGTATATAAACTCCAAGAGATGCTCCAACACTTACTCGTTCATTTTCAATAACCAGGAAGGAAGACTTTATCAAAGTAAGTATCTTCTCTGCAAGCTCACGAGCTTTTTCTTTGGCTGGAATCTCCGCAACTATAATAAACTCATCGCCGCTTAGCCTGCCTACCAGATCGAAATATCTGAGATTAAGCTTAACGGTTGTAGCTACCATTCTTAATATTTGATCACCCACCAGATGACCATATGTATCGTTGATTGATTTAAAATTATCAAGGTCAAGAAATATAATACAGAATAGCCTGTTATACCTTTTTACCTCAGATATTTTTGACTTAACATTTAACTCAATAAATCTTCTATTGGGAAGTTTGGTCAGCTCATCAAGCATTACCAGCTCTTCAAGGGCATCTATCTTTTCCCTGAGGTTAATTACCTGTGAGTTATCATAAAACACCTCTGCGGCACCTACAATTCTACCTGAACTATCTTTAATGGGGGTTGCTTTGACTACTACAGGAATTCTGTGTCCATCCTTATGATGCATAAATACTTTTGCCACCGTGTTTGTATCGTGCGCCATGCTGTAGGTGAGGGGACAACCATTTAAACACAGGATATTTCCTTTTTCATCTATATGCTGAAGGATATTGTCACTGCATTTTTTACCCACAACCTCTTCGCTTTTAAATCCTGAAATATTTTCAGCCGCCTTGTTCCAGTAGAGAATACGCCTCTCTCTGTCAACGAAATAAACAGCATCATTAATGTTGTCAAGAATTACTTTAAATAAACCATCGGGCAGTTTCATTTTCAATAAATTTTATTATAAAATGTAAAAAAACAGAAACTTTTTTTCTATTAATTTATTACTTGACATAAAGTTATTTTCATATATAATGAAAATCATTATCATTAATAACGAGGAGATAATGGAAAAAGACAGATTAAAAATTTTGCTTGTTGGTAATCCAAATGTAGGCAAAAGTGCACTTTTTAATGCCCTTACCGGTAAATATGTTACAGTATCCAACTATCCTGGTACCACTGTTGAAATAACCGAAGGCACCATTAGCTATAAAGGAAAGGCTCTTAACATTATAGATACGCCCGGTATGTACTCCATGCTACCTATTTCAGAGGAAGAGAAGGTGGCAAGAAATATTATTTTTAAGGGAGATGCGGATGTTATCGTTAATGTACTTGATGCAAAAAATATTGAGAGAATGCTCCCGCTTACTTTGCAACTCATAGAGACAGGGCTTAATGTTATCGTTGTTTTAAATATGATGGATGAGGCAAAAAGAAAAGGCATTAATATAGATTTTAACGGGCTTTCAAAACTGCTTTCAGTACCTGTAATCCCTGCGGTCTCCATAAAAAAAGAGGGAATAAAGGATATACTTGAAAACATTATCTCATATAGAGCTAATAAAGAGTTTCAGATACCCTATGATGAGGAGATTAATAATGCCATTGAGCAAGTATCGGGCTTTTTGAAATCCTCCTATGCCATCTCAAAGAGGCTGGTCTCGGTGCTATTACTGCAGAGCGATTTTGATGTTTACAACTATGTACTTGAAAAGGAAGGCAAAGATATTGTAGATAAGATTGAGAATATCAGAAGGGAGTTATCCACCTTTTACAAAGCATCAATAGATTACATCCTTGCTCAGGAAAGACAGCTTTTAAGCTACGATATCTGTAAAAGATTTATCAGCATTAAGGAACAAAAGGAGGAGAGCAGAACTGTAAGATTTATCAGTCAGATAACCGTTCATCCCCTATTTGGTTATCCCATACTTTTAATGGTTTTATATTTCGGGCTTTATAAGTTTGTGGGTGAATTTGGAGCTGGTACGCTTGTGGATCTCATTGAGGAAGAGCTGTTTGAAAACCTGCTATTGCCAAATGTTATTAATTTTATTGAAAAAAATATACCCTATGAGCTCATCAAGGAGCTTCTTATTAGAGATTACGGGGTAATAACACTTGGTATAAAATATGCCATAGCGATTATTTTTCCCATTGTGACCTCCTTTTTTCTGTTTTTTTCTATAATTGAAGACAGCGGATATCTGCCAAGACTTGCTCTTTTAACTGATAGATTTTTGAAAAAGATAGGGCTCACAGGTAAGGCAGTTATCCCATTGGTGTTAGGTCTTGGCTGTGATACTATGGCAACCATGGTTACAAGGACTCTCAACACAAGAAAAGAGCGGGTTATCGCCACTATTCTGCTTTCTCTTGCCATACCCTGTTCTGCCCAGCTCGGTGTTATGCTTGCCGTTTTAAGTCACAGTACAGGGCTTTTATTAAGCTGGGTTTTTATAATCTCCCTCGTATTTATTTTAGTGGGATATCTTTCCGGAAAGATTATAAAGGGTGAGAAAAACATATTTTTTGTAGAGATCCCACCGGTAAGAATTCCCAGAATCAGCAACATTTTTATGAAAACCTATACAAGACTCATCTGGTATTTTAAGGAGGTTATGCCTCTTTTTATCTATGCCAGTTTTTTTATCTGGATAGGCAGGGTTACAGGCATCTTTGACTGGCTGATAAAGATAATTGCCTATCCCATAAGTCTGATAGGACTGCCCGCCGAGGCAGCAAAAATATTCCTTTTTGGTTTTTTCAGAAGAGATTATGGAGCTGCAGGGCTATATGACTTCCATAAGCAGGGTGTTTTTAACAACAATGAGATGCTAATAATGGCAGTTATGCTTACCCTTTTTCTTCCCTGCATAGCCCAGTTTATAATGACCATCAAAGAGAGAGGTTTGAAAACAGGGCTAAGAATTGCCGGCTTTGTTTTAACATTTTCAATCTTTGTGGGCTATCTAATACATTTGTTTTTGACGGTATTTAACATTAAACTTTAATTAGAGGGAATTTTTATGACAAAATGTCCTCTTTGTGGAAATGTTTTTGATGAGGAGAGCTCAAAATCAGGTTGTGCCGGTTGTGGGGTAAAAAACTGTGGTCTTGTAAAGTGCACTAACTGTGGATATGAATTTTTGCCTGAAAAAACAAAAAAGAAGAAGGGTTTTTTAAAGAGCCTTTTGAAAAAGGAGGAGTAGCCAATGAGCAGTTTATCTGAAAAGCTTGAAGAGATACTGGAGATGCTCTGGATTGCCAAAAAAGAGCGCAATATGGATAGCCTTTCTTTCAGCAGACTTGGCGTAGAAAGAGATTCGGAAGAGATAAAGGAGCTTATGGAAAAGAATATGATAAATCTCGCAGATGAAGGGGTTAATCTGACAGAAGAGGGGACTCTGAAAGGCGAAAATGTTGTCAGAAGGCATAGACTGGC
>JBEQAF010000039.1:0-18337 GCA_041640455.1 bacterium | reverse complement strand
AACTGATACAAATGCCTTCAGGGGATCAAGCCCTAAAAGAAGTAAAAGTTTATAAATAAAATATACCGTTAAAATCTGATAGATAATATTCCCCAGATGATAGCCCCAGATGGCTCCATTAAAAACTAATGCTTCAAAAGCAAGGGATAGATAAAAGACAGGTCTGTAATAGGATACATTCTCACCTACCCGTGTATAAAGAAAGCTCAGATCTTTAATCTGAGAGATTAAACGATCATTAAAAAGTATCTGTCTGAAATCATCCCAGATAAAATCAAAAAATAGGGTATTAAAGTAGATGATAATATTAACCAAAAGAATGAGAAAAAGAAGCTTATCTCTTTTAGCAAAAAAATTTTTAACCATAATAATGTTTTATCATTACCACTTCTTTAAACATCCGTATGGCATCCCTTATTAGCTTCATTTTTGAATCCGACCTATCAATCCAGAGTATGGGGCATTCCGCTATTTCATACCCCTTAAGCTTAGCAAGATATAAAATCTCCACATCAAAGGCATATCCGTAAATCTTTGCTTCCGAAAAAATATCCTTTGCAGCCTCTTTTTTAAAAAGTTTAAATCCACACTGGGTATCCTTTATGTCAGTTAGCCTTAGAAGCTTTAAGAGAATATTAAAACCTTTTCCAAGAATCTGACGTATTAAAGGTCTTTTTTTAATCACAGCACCTTTTACATATCTTGATCCCACCACGATTGAATAACCTTTTTTAATCTCCTCTTCCATCCTATTCAGATTGGTTAAAGGGGCAGAAAGATCGGCATCGGTAAAAAGAATAAGCTCACCTTCTGCTGAAAGAATGCCATCCTTTACCGATCTACCTTTCCCCAAATTGGTTTCATGTCTGATTATTTTTAAAGCTGGTATTTCAATTTTTAATTTTTCAAGCTTTAACCAGGTATTATCCTTAGAGCCATCGTCTACCACAATAATTTCAAAATTTAGCTCTTTTTCTCTAAAATAGTCTGTAACAGCCCTTACGGTATTTTCTATAATAGGCTCTTCATTATAGGCTGGAATTACAATAGATATTTCTGTCTTCATTATCAGTATTTTACAGAATATATCTGGAAATTGAAATTAATATCCTTATAAAGCTAAGACTAATCTGATATATTATTTTAGACTTTCCAGCTTTTGTTTGTACTCGGCATTTTCAGGATCAAGCTCTAATGCCCTCTGGTACATCTGAGCTGCAAGCTCATATCTATAAGTGGCGAAAAAAATATCTCCCAGCTTTACCATAACCCTATGATGATTTGGATCCAGTTCCAACGCCTTTTCCAAAAGCAGTTCTGCCTCAAAGGGATCTCCCTTAGTTATAAGTATCTCTGCCATCTCATATAGCACGTTCGGTTGGTAAGGATTTATTTTCAGGGATTTTGAAAAAATTAATAACGCCAAATCATACTTACCGAGCTTTTTGTATAGATTGGCAAGATCATCAATAGCTAAATCAAACTCGGGGTTTAACTCCAGAGCTTTTAAATAATATTTTTCTGCCAGATCAAATTTTTCCCATCTTTTGTATAGGTTACCCAGCCTGTGATATACCTGCGGATTATTTGGATCGGCTATCTGAAGTCTTTTAAGCTCTGCTTCTGCATTGGAATAATATTTCTTTTCAATATAAGCCTGCGCCAGCTTATCCATCACATAGGGTTCATAGGGCTCATCCTCTTTTGCCTCAGCCCAGAGATTTACATTATCATAATACTCAAAGTTTCTCTGAAAGGTTATTACAGAAAAGATAATGCATAGCAAGATAAAAACAGTTTTAGAAAATTTTTTATATTTAACTATGCGACTTTCTATAAAATTGTAGATATCTGTATATAATACACCCAAAAACATTGCAAACCCAAAGGATGGGATATAAAGATATCTCTCGGCAATTAATGAAGGATATATAAAGGTTATGATAGTTGTTACTGGAACGAGCGATAACAGTATCCATATAAGTGAAAAAAATAATCTTTTATCCCTTCGATAAGTCATAAAAGCTATGAGCAAAATTAAAATGAAACCCGCCAGATAAACATAAGGGAGTAGACCAGTAAATCCTTCCAATATTTCAATCCTGTAAAAAACCTTGTGGTAAAAGGGGAAAAAGAGAATAAAAATATCGTACAAAATAACCTTAGAAAAAGTAGCCAGTCTTGCCTGAAGAGGAAACTGGTCAAAAGATGGTAGTTCTGAAAAATAGGATCTCAAAATCAGATAGCCTGCTGAGGTTAGTATGAAAAATATTAGCAGTTTAACGTTATTTTTTATTTCTCCACTAAAAAATGAAATCTCATAAACAAAAATAAGAAAAGGCATAATGATAGCCATCTCTTTCGAAAGAAGTCCAAGAAAATAGAATATTAAACTTAAGAAAAGATATAATTTCTTACGTATCTCTGTTCTATATTTAACATAAAATAAAAAAGCATGTATAATGAAAAAACCACAGAGGAGTTCATTTCGAGCAGACACATAAGACACGGTGGCAGAATGGGTAGGGTGTATGGTAAAAACGATGGTAGATATGATGGCGATAAGTCTGTTGTCAAATAGTTTTTCAGAAAGAACGAATATAAGAACTGTAACAAAGATATTTAGTAGAACATTTGTAAGATGAAATCCAGCTGCATTTTGCCCCCATATGAGATAATCAATGAAAAGCGATATCATAAACATAGGTCTGTAATAAGCAGGCATATCCGGAATGGGGCTAAAAAACAGATCATCTATATTCTCATATGATTTAAGTAGCTCATTATACTTTATCTGATGAATATCATCCCAGACAAAATCAAAAAATAGAGTATTTGCAAATACTACAAAGCTTATAAGGATAAAAAAAATTATATAATAACGCTTGTTATCCAGATGATTTAAGCTCAAATTCATTGTATATTTCTTAATGCATCTCTATATTTTTTCTTTTTAGGTGAAAGATTAATTGCCCTTTCAAGATATTGTTTTGCCTTTTCTTTTTCTCCCTTATAAAGATACACCCTTGCTATGCCCCAGTATGCCTCATCGTAATCATGTATGGATAGAGCTTTTTCGTAAAATCTCATGGCATCGTCAATATTGTTAAAACTTAAATAAAAATTACCCATTTTTGTATAATTATCATAATCGGCTGGATTAATCTCCATAATTTTTTCATACATGGATAGGGCGCGGAAGGGATCTTTCTCTGCCAGATATACCTGAGCAAGCTGATCCATTGCATATATATTTTTTGGCGCATCAGCAACAGCATTTTCCCAGAAAACACGATTGCTTTTGTAAACTGAAGCTCTTTTGTATATAGTATAAGAAGAGAATAGCATAAAAATTACGCAGATCCCAGCAATAAGATTTTTTTTAGAGTATGTTATAGCTTTTACAGCTTCGGGAATTATAAAAGATAACCCAATTAAAGGGAAATAAAGGTATCTTTCTGATATGAGAGAAGGATACATGATATATGGGATATTGGATATAAAAAAGAAGCTCAAACAAAACCAACAAAGCCCGCGAAAGATATTCATATTTTTTTTATAAGAAAGAAAGGTCCCATAAAATGTCAGACCTGCAGCTAATAGACCAATCAACGCTTTTACAGTAATAGACTTAGTAAAGAAATCATAGTTTTCATAAAAGGTTTTAAGATTAAAGGGATTAAATATAATCTCCAGATATTTCAGATAGGTTGAAAAGCCTGTATAAAGTCTTGTGGAAAAAGGCACTTCAAGCCAGATAAATTTTTCAAGCACCAGATATCTAATAATCATATAAACAACTATAATTATAAAAAATGGGATTAGCTTCTTGAACCTTTCAGCTATTTTTTCAATACCACCCTCAAAGAGGATAAAGAGCGGAAGGAATATGGACATCTCAAGGCTAAAAACACCAACAAAAAATGCCAAGCATGAGAGCTTGTAAAACAAACTTCTATTTTCCATTAAATATCTCTTGAAAAGATACATTGAGATGGTACTAAATAAAGCCCCAAGTATATGAAGTCTGGCACTCACATATAACACAGCCTCAGCTCTTGCTGGATAGATACCAATGAAAAATGCACCCAGAAAGGCATACATCCTGTCATCAAAATATAGTGAAAGCAGATAAAAGATAACCACTGTAAGCACCAGATGCATAATCAGATTACTTATGTGAAAAAGAGCTGGTCTTGCACCGAAAATTAGATAATCAATAACAAGAGATAACATAAAAAAAGGTCGGTAATAGGGAGTTTTGGACTCTCTTACATCAATGCCGTACTCTCCATCTTTTGTAAATATATCAACAATATTAAAATTTTTTACCGTTTTGTTATGAATGATCTGTGGGATATCATCCCACACAAAGTCAAGGGAGTATATTTTGAAATAGGCGATTATGACCGATATAGCTATTAGAAATATATAAACTCGATCTCTTGTCATATTTTCTTTTTTGAAAAAGTGCTAATTATAATCTCTATCTCACATCTAATCCGCCAGTTCACATGAATTAAATTTTTTGCTGCAAAGGTGGATAAAATTTTTAAGCCGCCTTCTCAAGTCATTTTAACTTTAATCCATCTTTTTTTAAATCATTTATATTCATTGCCTCAGATAATCAGATTATATACTATTTTTAAATTTTAAACATTAAAAGTTACTAAAATCTCACTATTCATGATAATGAAGGACAACAAAAAAACCTTATCTAACATTTAATAAACCGCTTCTTACCGAATCAGTTAGGCAGCTTATTCTTTTGTGGATGTATTTCCTTAATGAAGTTTTTTGTGTAGCTTGCGTAAAGTGTTATTCAATTTTTTTTAAAGTCCTTTAAACATTAGCTTTTAATATAGGGGATTAACATCAAATTATTTTATCTTTTAATTTTAAAACTGTATACCTTTGAAGGAAAAGACTATTAAAAATATCCGAACATCTAATCTTAGATTACCACTGTTTTTCGAAATCTTCGGCTTTTAGCTCTATATGATTATCCACATAGGAAGACGGTAGCTGGTTTTTCCCACGAAACCATCTGTAAAAAAAGGCATAGGGAGTAAAAATAAGATAATAAAATATTGAAAGAACAATAAAATTATTTATTTTGCCGATGAAAATTATGAGTCTTTCAAAAATCTTTTCAAGCAATCTGTCCACCGTTTGACTTAGCTCGGCAATAAGTATCAATAACAATATTATAAGGGCAGGGTAAATTTTTTCTTTGTATACAAGGAAAATGGTAATAACAATAAGTGGCGGTCTGGATAGCTTTTTCATAGATCAAAATAAGGCATAAATAAATGGTGAGAGCTCATAAATCTCAAGAAATAGTATCAAGCTAAGAACAAATAGCAGAATTATTATAGGTGCAAGCCACCATTTTTTCCTGTGTTTAATAAATAACCACAACTCTATTAATATCTCTCTTTTCATTTTTTTATCAGTATGTTTTCCATAACAAGCAGATCCATCTCTGTCCTGAGAAAGCAGTTTACCGCATCCTGAGGACTATAAACAATTGGCTCATTTTTTACATTAAAGCTTGTATTTAAAATTATACCAAAACCTGTTTTTTCCTTAAATCTCTTTAAAAGTTTGTAGAATCTCGGATTTGCCTCTTCTCTAACAGTTTGAAGCCTTGCCGAATAGTCAACATGGGTCACTGCTGGGAACTTAGAGGCAGAAAAATTAATCTTTTCTCTCACGCTTAAGTTATTTAGCTGCTTATTGTCAAACCTGAACTCATCTTTTACATAGGCAACAAAAAGCATATAGGGTGAAGAGATGTTGAAATCAAAAATTCTTTCTAAATCCTCTTCCAGTATAGCAGGAGCAAAGGGTCTGAAGCCTTCACGAAACTTTATTTTTAGATTTACAACCTTCTGCATCTCTTTTTTATAGGGGTTTGCAAGGATACTTCTGTTCCCCAATGCCCTTGGTCCCCATTCTAAATTACCCTGAAACCAGCCCACAACCATATCTTCCAAAATAAAATCTGTTACTTGATCTATCAGCTGATCAAAATTATCATAGATCTTAAAACTTAGCCCGTGTTTTTTTACTACCTTTAGAATCTCAGCTCTATCGTAGGAAGGACCCAGATATGACCATTTCATGGCATCGAAGCGTTTTTTGTCTACCAATCTTTCCTTATTAAAGTATACATAGTATCCTGCAAGGGCACTCCCAATCGCACCCCCTGCATCGCCAGCAGCAGGCTGTACCCAGATATTATCAAACAAGCCGCTTTCCAGTATCTTTGAATTGGCAACACAGTTTAAAAATACACCCCCTGCTAGAGATAGGTTTTTGCTATTTAAAAGTTTTTTTGTAAACTGAACGGTTTTTAGTACTGCCTCTTCTAAAAGTCTTTGTCCTGCAAGGGCAAGATCGCAATGATACTGACATAGCTCCTCATCAGGTTCTCTTTTTTTGAATCCCAGAAGCTCCTTCCACTTCTTTTCATTCACCATACGATCTTCATAAAGGTAATTGAAGTATCGTTGATTTAGCTGAACTGATCCGTCTTCATTAATCTTTATAAACCTTTTTAGCCTTTCATAAATATTTTTGAAGTCATTGGAAGCTTCATTTCCGTAAGGTGCAAGCCCCATTACTTTATATTCGTCAGAGTTTACCTTAAATCCCAGATAGTAGGTTAGAGACGAATAAAAAAGACCCAATGAGTCTGGAAAATAAAGCTCTTTTAAAATTTTTATCTTATTTCCCCTGCCATACCCTATCGAAGCAGTGGTCCATTCGCCGACAGCATCTATGGTTATTATGGCTGACTCTTCAAAAGGAGATGGATAAAAAGCACTGGCTAAATGGGAAAAATGATGCGGAATAAAAGTTATCTCAGGAACTTTTTTATAGTCAAGCTTTTTAAGCTGTTCATAGATATAATTTTTTATAAATATTCTGTTTTTGAACCATAGCGGTATCTGGATAAGAAAGGACTTGAATCCATGGGGAGCCACATTAAGATGAGTTTCGATTATTCTCTCAAACTTAATAAATGGCTTTTCGTAAAAAACAATAAGATCTATCTGATCCAGTGTAAAATTATTATTCTCAAGGCAAAATTTTAATGCATTAAACGGAAAAGAAGGATCGTTTTTAATCCTTGTAAATCTCTCTTCCTGTGCAGCGTTTATTATCTCACCATCTGTTACAAGACATGCCGCTGAATCATGATAAAAAGCCGATATGCCAATAATGTTTATCATAACATTCTTTCAGTTATTTTATACTTTATGCCTTATTTTTTACAAATTAGTTTTAAAAAGGGGCTATAAAAAATATAATAGTTTTAATGAAGCCTCGGATTCTATTTGTCTATCCAGATTTTGAAAACCTTGGCATTGAGTATCTAATGTCCATCCTCAGAGAAAATGGTTATGTAGCAGATCTCTTTTTTTATCGGGCATTTAACCCCTATTTTAATCTAAGATACCAGCCTGATTATAAAAAGCTTGCAGAAAAAATTGTCTCCCTTGACCCCCAGATAACCTGTTTTTCTACCCTAACCGACAACTTTAAATACCAGCTTGCCCTTGCTAATGAAATCAAAAAAATAAAAAAAACTATTTACGTTATTTTTGGTGGGATTCATACCACAGCGGTACCTGAAATAGTGCTTGCCCACTCCTGTGTGGATGCTATAGCAATTGGTGAGTCTGAAATTTCGCTGCTTAATTTTTTGAACGAATTTGAGTTGATAGATAGTCAGCTTATTCTTCCGAAAAAAAAGATTAAGGGTATAGTTTATAAATACAATGGTAGTCTTGTTGGAGATATAGAAGAGGGGGAACTAATTGATCTTAATCAGCTACCATTACCTTATAAAGAGCCCTTTTATAAGGCTATGCCTTATCTTAAAAGAGAATATCTGGTTATGTCTGGTCGAGGCTGTCCTTTTGCCTGCACATACTGTTTTAATGATTTTTATAGACAGTTTAGAGGCAGTTCTATTATAAGGCAGAGGACTGTTGACAATGTAATAAAGGAGCTTATCTGGTCAAAGGAACGATTTAATATCAAATATGTGCATTTTGCAGACGACACCTTTGGTCACGATAAAGAGTGGCTTAGGGATTTCTCAAATGAGTATAAAAAACATGTAAAATTACCATTTCTATGCAGTATAAATCCGCTATTCATTGATGAAGAAAAAGTAAAACTTCTTAAAGCAGCAAACTGTCAGGATATTCAGCTGGGCGTTCAGTCTTTTTCTGAGGATTTATGCAAAAAAGTGCTAAATAGACCCTCAAGTACAGAGAAAATTATTTATGCAATTGATATTATTAAAAAAAATGGGATTTTTGTTCAGGCAGATCATATGATAGGGATTCCTGATGATAGTATAAAAAATAATGAGGAAGCAGTTTTAATTTACAATGAACACAGACCCAATCTGATTAGCCTTTTCTTCCTTAAATATTATCCAAAAACAACAATTACCAGATATGCTCTTGAAAAAAAATACCTATCTGAACAAGATGTGAAAAATATTGAAATGGCAAGCTTCTCATCAGGTCACCTTCACTGGAACAGGCATATTGGAAGAGATTACAGAGGCTTAGCATTTATCTACAACTATCTCCCCTTTCTGCCACGCAAGCTTGTTAAACTGATAATAAAAAAGAGGTTTTACAAATATCTTTCTTTTAACAGCTATTTTATGGTTACAGCCCTGCCAAGAATTTTAATAAGTCTTTTTGACAGAAGATATTTTACCGGTTGTGGTTATATTATCAGATTTTTTTATGAGCTTTTTAAAAGAAAAGATTACCGCTGATTTTTAAGAAATTCAGAAAGAATATTGAGAGCTTTCTCTATATTCTCTTTGCCAGTAGCATAAGAAAGTCTAATAAAACCTTCCGCATTAGCCCCAAAATCTATCCCGGGGGTTACAGCAAGGTTATAATTTTCAAGAAGTTCCATGCTTATATCCATAGATTTCCTGTTAAGAAATCTCATATCTACCAGCACATAGAAGGCTCCCTCAGGGGTACCCCAGTATTTTAATCTTAGATTTTCAAGCCCATCTAATAGAAACCTTCTTCTCTCATCAAAGATCTTCCTGTTCTCAGAAAATATTTCCTTATAATGTTTAAGAGCTGTAATCCCTGCCCATTGTACAAATGTTGGGGCGCATATTATAAAATTTTGATGGAGGCTTCTTATTGTTCTCATATATCTCTCTGGAAGAATGGCATAACCAAGCCTGAAGCCAGTCATGGAAAAGGCTTTTGAAAATCCGTTAATAACAAAAGCATCGGCTCTAAACGAAAGAATGGTTATATCCTCACCTGCATAATTAAGCCCATGATATATCTCATCAGAAACTATGTTTACAGGAAGACTGGCTATGTATTTAATTTCAGACTCTTTTAATAGGGCTCCGGTCGGATTGGATGGGGAGTTTATGATAAGCCCGGCTACATTATCATCAATCATATCACTGATACGATTATAATCAGTTATAGTTTCGCTTAGTTTAAAATACCTTATGTTCCCCTCAAAAAAATTTACATAGTTGGGATAACAGGCATAGCAGGGGTCGGTCAGCAAAAAATCCCTACCTCTCTCAACAAGCAGGCTGAAGATAAGGAGCATTAGCGGAGATGTACCGCTTGAAACCACTATCTGATCCGGTGACACCTTAACCCTGTATTTTTCAAAATAATATTCAGCTATTGCTTCTCTTAGCTCTATTATACCCAAACTGTGGCTATAGTAAGATTTTCCTTCCAGAAGCGCCTTAGAAATGGTTTCTTTTATTTCGGGATGGGGAGGTAGATCTGGCTCTCCCACACACATATAAAGTATATTTCTGCCAGACTTTTCCAGTAAGTTAGCCCTTTCGAGCAGCTCCATGGCAAGAAAGGGCTTTATCAGCTTACATCTCGAGGGGAGGTCTTGCTGCATTTTTTTGTTTCGAGGTAGATTTTGGCTTTTTTTCAGTTTTCGGCTTTTCAAAGGCGATCTTTAAAATCTCATCCACATTTTTCACCAGAATAAAGTTAATCTTTTCTTTTACATAGTCAGGCAGATCTTCCAGATCTTTGCTATTCTCATAGGGGATTATAACTGTTTTTATGCCATTTGCCAGTGCGGCAAGAGATTTTTCCCTTATCCCACCAACAGGAAGCACCCTGCCTCTCAAAGTAATCTCACCTGTCATGGCAAGATCAGTCCTTACTGGCAGTTTTGCAAGGGCTGATATCATGGCGGTAAGCATGGTTACACCTGCAGATGGTCCATCTTTTGGAATAGCACCCTCTGGCACATGAATATGAATATCATTTTTCTGATAAAAATCTTCCTTTATACCAAACTCGGGGGCTTTAAGTCTTGAATATGTGAATGCTGCTTGAGCTGATTCTTTCATTACATTTCCTAACTGCCCGGTTATAATTAGATTTCCCTTCCCTTTAACCACAGAGACCTCCACATACAACACATCTCCGCCGTAAGGTGTCCATGCAAGACCGGTGGCTATACCAACCTGACCCTTCTCCCTGCCAACTTCTGGCAGAAATAGGGGGGCTCTTAAATATTTGCTTACATCATCTTTATCAATAAAAATAGGCTTTTTATGCCCCTCTGCCTTTTTTCTTGCAACCTTTCTGCAAACATTTGCAATCTGCCTTTCAAGGTTTCTTAGACCTGCCTCTTTGGTATACTGATTTATAATGACTTTTATAGCATCATCCGAGAATAAGATATCTTTTGGTTTTAAGCCGTTCTCCTTAATCTGCCTCGGTATGAGATATTTTTTAGCTATAGCCAGCTTCTCCTCCTCCGTATAGCCGGAAAGTGAGATAATCTCCATTCTATCCAGAAGAGCGGGAGGTATGGTATCAAGCTGGTTTGCTGTGGTAATAAACATTACATTTGATAGATCAAAGGGCACATTTAGGTAATGATCCTGAAAGCTGTTATTCTGTTCGGGATCAAGCACCTCAAGCAAAGCCGATGCAGGATCTCCTCTGAAATCGGTACCCACCTTATCTATCTCATCAAGCATAAAAACAGGATTTTTTGTCCCAGCCTGCTTTATTCCCTGAATAATTTTGCCAGGTAGAGCACCGATATAGGTTCTCCTGTGTCCCCTTATCTCAGCCTCGTCTCTCAAACCGCCTAAAGACATTCTAACAAATTTTCTATTAAGTGCTCTGGCTATTGATTTCCCCAGAGATGTTTTTCCAACGCCTGGAGGTCCAACAAAACAAAGAATAGGTCCTTTGATCTTCTCATTTAGCTTCCTGACAGATAAAAACTCAAGAATTCTCTCTTTTATTCTCTCCAGATCATAATGATCTTCATCAAGAATTTTGGCTGCCGTTTTTATGTCAATGCTATCCCTCGTCGCCTTTGACCAGGGCAGTTCCACCATCCAATCCAGATATGTCCTTATTACGCCTGATTCAGCAGAATCGGGATGCATCATTTCAAGCCTTTTCAGATTTTTCATAGCCTCTTTTTCAACTTCACTGGGCATTTTAGCCTTAAGTATTTTTTTTCTATACTCCTCGAGCTCCTGAAATCTGTCATCCGTCTCTCCCAGCTCCTGCTGAATAGCTCTTAGCTGTTCCCTTAAAAAATACTCCTTCTGACTTTTGGAAATCTCTTCCTTTGCATGGCTTTGTATCTTTGCCTGCACCTCAAGCAGTTGAATCTCCTTATTCAAAAGCTCGTTAACCTTTTTAATTCTCTCTACAGGATCTATAATATCCAGAATCTTCTGATTATCCTCCAGTTTGAAACCCAGATTGGAAGCCACAAGGTCTGCTAGCTTCCCCACATCATCCACATTTTCTATTATAACCATCACATCAGGAGAAATGGGTTTCCCAAGGGAGATGATTTTTTCCACCTGTTCCTTAACGGTTCTTATAAGAGCTTCTACCTCAATATTTGAGAGAGATGGTGTTTCATCTATCTTTCTGATTTTTACCTTAAAGCAGGGTTTGGTCTCCAGATATTCCAGTATCTCAGCTCTCGAAAGCCCCTGAACAAGTATCTTAATCCTGCCATCCGGGAGTTTAAGCATTCTCATAATAAGCGATGCGGTGCCCATCCTGTTAATCTGTTCAGGTTTTGGGTCATCTTCTGATGCATCTTTCTGGGCTGAGAGCATGATTATTCTATCTTTGCTAAGCGCCTCCTCTACGGCTTTAATGGATATCTCTCTACCCACAAATAGCGGGACAATCATAAGAGGAAATATTACTATATCTCTTACTGGCAAAAGCGGAAGCTCTTCTGGTATCTCTAAATTTTTTTCAAAAGACTTTTCGTCCCTTTCTTCTAACACAGCCCCTCCTATTCAACAGGGATTTTTATGCTTTTTTTCCTTTTATCAATAATCTTAGGTAATATAATCACTAATAAACCATTGTCAAGTCTTGCCTTCACTTCTCTCGAATTAAAAGGTTTCGGTATATCAAATCTCCTTTTGAATCTGCCATAAGCCCTACCCATGCAATGATACTTGATTGTGCCTTTCTGACATACATTAACTCTTTGCTTTACCCCCTTAACAATAACAGCGCTTTCCACAATCTCAATATCAATTTCATTTTTTAGAACACCGGGTAATTCCATCTCAATTAGAAAACTATCTTCCCTTTCTACAATATCCGTAAAGGGAAGAAAGGAGCATCCATCTTCTATCTCAATAGGATCCATTGCCAGCATATCTTCCAGCGATATATGGGGGTAAAGTCTGCCTTTCATCTTTTTTCTCTCTGCCATAATTAAGTTTTAATTATATGTTTAAGTTTATCTCCAATATCTTTTCTTTTCAAGCCGAACATAAGGTTTGCATGAAGGTAGCCAAATTTATCCCCTGCATCATATCTGGTGCCCTCAAACACATATCCCAGAATTTTCTTTTTCTGTCCATAGCTCCTTAATGCGTCGGTAAGCTGAATCTCACCGTTTTTTCCTGGCTTGACTTTTTTAATATGAGAGAATATTTCGTGCGGCAGGATATATCTACCAATGATGGCAAGATTGGAAGGCGCATTTTCAACAGCTGGTTTTTCAATCATATCGTTTAACTCAAACACCCTGTTTTCTATCTGTTTACCTTTTATGATTCCATATTTACTTATCTGAGACCTTTCAACCTCCATCAGAGCTATAACAGGTGCTTTATATTTTTTTGCCACATTAACCATCTGTTTAAGCACAGGTACTTTTGCATCAATAATATCATCTGATAATACCACAGCAAAATACTCTTCCTTCGCTATCATTGCTTCGGTGCACAAAACTGCATGCCCCAACCCAAGGGGTTTTTTCTGCCTGATATAAGCTACATTTATTTCCTTTGGCAATCTGGTTATTTCTTCCAGATTCCCGTCATCCTGCCTCTCAGATAGTATCTGCTCAAGTTCAAAGGAGTGATCAAAATAGTCCTCTATGGCATTTTTACCTCTTCCGGTAACCACAATAACGTCCTTAAAACCTGCAGACATCGCCTCCTCTACCCCATACTGAATGAGTGGTTTATCTACTATGGGGAGCATTTCCTTTGGAATGCATTTGGTGACAGGTAGAAATCTTGTCCCCAGACCTGCAGCAGGGAAAACCACTTTTCTTAAAATCATTATCTCTCCTCCCTATCAAATAAGTTCTGTAAATTTTAACACATATTATTTTCTGCTTGAAAGAATTTATAAAGATTTTACCTGTTTACTGATATTTAAAAAGCCGGGGATAACCCCCGGCAGTTAAAGTTTCTGAAATTCAGAATTTTTATTACTGGTTTACCCTGACTGTTATTGAAAACTCTGAAAAATCTTTTATTTTATAAGACGGGTTCTGTGCAATACTGTTGGCAAGATAAAGGGTGTTTTCAGGATATTCAACTACATATTCGCCCATCTTTTCCTCCTGAACTGATTTTACCCATGCAAGATTTTGAAGAGTCTCCTTTATCCCTAAGGTTTCTCCCAGACTTTTAAGATTTTCAAATTTTACTCTTATCTTTTTTGTAGCCCCTTCCATATACTTGTTCAGAGTTGATATAATTTCAGGAGCTACCTTCTTTGAAAGCTGAGTCAGCGCCTGATTAGCCGCATCTTTTGGTGAAGCCGCTTTCCCCTTAGCCTCCAGCGAGCCTGCTTTGACTATCTTTTTATCCATAGCGCTTATAATCCTGTAATTTAATCTGGCTGTTACCTGATTAAAGGGCATCTTTATTCCGTATCCCACATCCTCTCCCTTTTGAGAAGACACATTCATATCAATCTTTCCCAGCACAAGCAGATTAGAGAGGGATTTTAACATTACAGATCTACTGAAAAGCATATCGTTGTTTCTGATTGCCCTTTCTACATCTCCTGCTATACCAGGCTCCATGCTGGCTATATCAACCACATTAAAGTTCTGTTCCACAATACTCCCAAGTAGACTTTCAGATAAAGCATTGGTCTCATCTATTACTCCATCAGGAAAAAAAGCGGGGATAAGTAGGGCTACTGAGCTAACTCTTAACATGTTTGAAACTGCCTTTTCAGCCTGTTCTTTTACAACCTTTGCAGAGATCCTTACCCTGTAAAGGTCTCCGTCTTTGCCTTCCTGCAAAACCTTATAGGACTCAACATATCCGCTAACAGATTTCTGAATCATCTCATCAACCAATGCAAAATTCTGTACCACACTTTGAGCCTTAACTTTAACTCCCAGCACACTCTCAGCCGCCGTCCATTTGGCTCTTAATATGGCTTCATTTCTTGCCTGAGATATATCGTTGTTTATTATTATACTTTCCCCGGTTGCTTCAACAAACTGCTGAGCAAAAAGGCTACCCGTTAATAATATTAAAAATAAAATGACCAGACTTTTTTTCATAACCTACCTCGGCATTTGGCAAATTTTAAGCAGAAAAAAATTATTCCATAGGAGTTAAGATTATCTCACTCCGCCTGTTTTTTGCCCTCCCCTCTTCCGTGTCGTTGGAAGCCACAGGTCTGAACTCTGCATAACCAACAGCGCTAAGATATTTTGCATCAATGCCACCTTTTTCAATAAGATATCTCACCACAGTTGTAGCCCTTGCTGAAGATAGCTCCCAGTTTGTAGCAAATTTTTTTGAAATCTTTGGACCTATGGGCTTATTGTCTGTATGTCCTTCAATTCTTATATGCTTCCCCTTAACTTTTTTAAGAATTTCTGCAACTCTGTCAATAACAAGCTTTCCGCTACCCTTTATTTCGGCACTTCCAGATTCAAAAAGTATCTTTTCTACCAGCTGTAATGTCAGTTTATCTCTCAGCTGGGTAACCTCAATCTCGCCCTTTTTTATCTCATTGCTCAGCTCCGTAACCAGATTGTCATAGGTTTTTTTCATCTCAGCAATAATCTTTTCCTTCTCTTCCATGACTTTTGCCTTATCTGTTGAAAGTGCCCTTATCTCCCCTTTGAGATCATTAATATAAAGATCCTTTTGAGAGATCTCTTCCTTGAGTTTGCTTTCTTCCTGCTGGGATTGGCTCAGCCTTTTTTCAAGTAATGCCTTTTCTGACTCCAGCTCAGCTATCCTCGTTTTTGCCGCTTTAATGTTTTCTTTATTCTGAAGATCCTCTTCTTTTAGAGCTTCTATCCTTTTGTTTTTATTACCAATCTCCAGCTCCAGCTCTTTTATCTTTGCATCTTTTTCTGATATGACATTTTTGAGCCCCATCACATTTTTAGTAAGTTCATCCTTGCTGGACTCAAGGGTCTTTTTTAAATCCTTATAATCATTAATAAGTTTGTCGTGATCGTTAATAAGCTTTGCCTTTTCCTGGCTCAGCTTGTTATTCTCCAGTTCAAGGTCCTTAATCTGTCTTTTAATCTCTTCTACCTGGTCTTTAAGCGCTTTTATCTCTTCATTTTTTCTTTTTGACTCCTCTTCGTTCCTGGTAAGTGTGGCTTTCAAAGAATCTATCTCTTTGTCTTTATTTTTAATCTGCTCAAGCAGATTTTCCTTTTCAGACTTAAGATTTTCTATATCTGCCAGCCTTGCTTTGTATTCCCCTGAGGACACACAGGAGATAACAAATAAACTTAAGAGTAGCAATAGAATTTTTTTCATATTAATTCACTACCATATAAAACTTTATTTTAACAAAAATACCACATTGGCACCTTGCAGAAAGCTTGTTTTCTGATTGGCGCCGAAAATCCTTGCTGCATCATCACCCGAGACCTCTGCATCAGTAGACTTTACAACGCCCTTTGCCTTAACAATCAGAGGATTTTTAAGGTTTCTTTCTGCCAGAATTGCCCTTGCCTTTCCCAGATCGTTGGTATAATCTCCACAACCTCTTTTGATTAGTATCTCCTGAGCAATTTTTGAGGGCTCATATACGGCTTCACCTTTTTCATTGACAATTCGGTTAATAAGCGCTGGTTTGAATGCAAAATCGGTAACATCAATAATCAGACTGTCAAAGGGCTCAGCTGGAGGAACTGAGGGCGGGGCATACATAGGTGCGGGAGGAATCGTGGGGAGAATAGCTGGTAAAAGCTGTCCTGCCATACCAGCGGAACCAAACATATCCACTTTAAGGTAAACAATACCAAGCTCACTCATAGGATCATACTGCTCGGAAATAATCTGAGCACCTTTAACAAGAGCTTCTACCTTGGTCTTTATAATATCAGATGAAACAGCCGCATCTTTAACCAGCGTCTCTCCGTAGACGCTGACACCCTGTAGAAACTCTGCAAGATTTCTATAAGCAACAACCTGAGCGGCTCTTATAGCCATTATTCTTTTCTGTGCCGCTGATAACGGTCTATCTGCTGGAGCTGCACCCTCTCCTTTGACTATAAAATTTCCGTTAATGAAAGCCTGCGAAGGTGAGGTTGTAACCATGGGCATAGCTGGTTGCATCATGGGCTGACCATACTGAGGTTGACCATAGGGCTGCTGATAGGGCATGGGCTGTTGCTGTGGATAGGGCTGCCCATAGGGCTGTTGTGGGTATGGTTGCTGCTGATAGGGCTGTTGATAGTATTGAGCGCTTGCAATAGAAGCAAACAATAAGATTAGTAAGACTATTATTTTTTTCATTTAGACCCTCCTAATATATATTTACTCTCTGTTTGAGCATTCTTATAGCAAGCAGGGCTTCTGCTCCGTCAATAGCATCATTTGCCCTGAACTCACCAGAAAGCTCAGGTTCCATAAGCCCTCTTGTCACTGCATTCATTACTGCGTTAAACCAAGGAGCGCTTCTTGAAACATCCGGATAGGGTGACCTATCGTTTCCGAAGTAGGCTGTGTAAAGCTTTTCATCTCCTGTGATCTTTACCAGAATATCTTCCAGTATAAAGGCGAGATCCCTTCTTAAAACGGGCTCATCTATTTTAAAAAGATATGCCTTAGTAGTCTGGTCAAATATAGGTTCAAGCCCCCTTACGTTAAACTTCATAAGAGTCAGAACCTCATCCTTATAAATATGATTTATAACATCAGCGGGAACAAACTCTGCTTTCATGGCATCCAGCTGAGATTTTACAGGTATTCTACCTGCCAGAATCTTATCTAATTTCATCTCTGATATAAGAAGTGCCGCCAGGGCTCCTCTTGTAATCTTATCTTCCATGGCAAGCTTTTTACCCATCTCTCCCAGACTCATACCAGCCACAGCTCTCGCAATTTTGTCAACTCTTTTAAATCCTTTGTCAGCCGGTTCATTCCACTTGCCTTCTCTTTTTGCCTCCAAAACTTTAGTATACATATCTCTGGCTTTATTAAACTCCCTTGCGGTCAGATATGCCTCTCCCATGAAATAATGGATAGCCTCTTTTCCCTGATAATAGTCCAGCTTCTGCTCATTCACATCTATGTTTCTGCCATCTTTATAAAAATCTTCTACCTTTTCCAGCCAGTCTTTTCCCTTTATAATGGTATAAACTCTCATGCCAGCAATATTATACTCAAACTTATCTTCTTTACTTACTGCCTTATCTGCTGCCTTTTTTAGATTCGACAATGACCTATCTACCTGAACAGCGGCAAACTTAGGATCTTTTTCTGCTGCGGCTTTATATGCATAAACTATAGCCAGTCCACCATATGGATTTGATATCTTGTCAAATTCGCAGTACAAGGCTCTGTTAAATTTTTCTTCAGCCACATCCAATTTTTTAGCTTCCAGCGCCTTCATCCCCTGAACATAATGAGTGTTTGCGTTATCTTCAATACCGACACATCTTTTTTCTACCTTGGCGCAGGCAAACAAAAACACCCCTATAAATAATAAGGATAGGTATTTTTTCATAGATTCCTCCTTTTTATTTTAAGAACTCGGTA